>JAEZJL010000053.1 GCA_023415815.1 Bacillota bacterium
TGCTTATGCGGAGCAGCTTGCGGAGCTTGGGGCCGATGCCGTCATATTGTCGGACCCCGGCGTGCTAGCGTTAGTAAAGGAAGCGGTCCCGGAAATGGAGCTGCATCTCAGCACGCAGGCCAACAATACCAACTGGAGGAGCGCCGCCTTCTGGCACGGCAACGGCGTTAAGCGGGTGATACTGGCAAGGGAGCTCTCACTTGAAGAGGTGAGGGAGATCAGGGAAAAAACCTCCGGAGACCTTCAACTTGAGCTTTTTGTGCACGGCTCCATGTGCATATCCTATTCGGGAAGGTGCCTGCTGAGCAACTATATGGCCGGGCGCGACTCGAACAGGGGAAGCTGTGCGCACCCCTGCAGGTGGAAGTACTATCTCATGGAGGAAAAGAGGCCGGGCGAATATCTGCCGGTATATGAGAATGAAAGAGGTACCTTTATATATAATTCAAAGGACCTCTGCATGATCGAGCATTTGCCTGAAATCATAGCCGCCGGAGTGACCAGCCTGAAAATCGAGGGCCGCATGAAAAGCTCCTTCTATGTGGCGACGGTCGTAAAAGCATACAGGGAGGCACTGGACGCCTGGTATGAAAATCCGGAAGGCTTTGGCTTCAGGCAGGAGTGGATGGATGAAATCTCAAAGGCGAGCCACAGGGAATACACCACGGGCTTTTATCTGGGAAAGCCCACTGGCAGGGATCAGGTCTATAATTCCAGCTCTTACGTAAGGGAATATGACTTTATCGGCATGGTCACCGCTTACGATGCTCAAACTGGAACAGCTACGGTGGAGCAGAGAAACAGGATGTATACCGGAGAGGAAATGGAGGTCGTGCCGCCCGCCGGGGCCTTTTTCAAGCAGAGAATACACCGGATGAGGGATGCGGACGGCGCGGACATCGAGGTTGCCCCGCATCCGCAGATGACGGTATACATGCCTACGGACAGGCCTGTGGCGCCATATACGATGCTAAGGCGCAAAGGAGCGGTATAACAGGTATAATAAACCCCCTTCAATGGAAAGAATGTTTGCATTGGAAAGGGGTTTTTTTATGTCCGCAAAAAGAATGAGCATCCTACTGAAAATATTTACCGCATTCCTCATTTGCCTGACCGTGAGGTTCTTTTACCTGCAGGCGGTTGAATCGGACAGCCTTGCCAGATCGGCGTCGGCGCAGCGGATCGTGAGCTCCAGCATTGAGAAGCCTAGGGGCGGCATACTTGACAGAAACGGCATACCATTTACGAACAGGGACAGGAAATATACCCTTGTCCTGAAGCCAATGTACTTCGAAGAAAATGATGAAAGCCTACCAGAGGTGTGCCGTATCGCAGGTCTGGACGCCGATACGGTGAGAAACGAGCTTCAGACCGTTAAGAAGCCAGTGCTGAAGGATATTAACGAGGAAGCCAAAAACAGCATCTCCGCTCTCGGCCTGGAGGGCGTCTCCATCATCAATTCCCTGCAAAGGTACGGGCCGGATTCCATAGCCAAGCATATTACGGGCTATCTGAGCAAAAAGGAGCAGAGCGGCCAGAGCGGCATCGAGAAATTTTACGAGGAGGTGCTCGCCGAAAAAAGCGGGAGTACCATCGAGATGGTGACCGACGCGAAAAACAACCTTGTCAAGGGATTGGGCTACAGGATCAACAAGGAAGGCGACTCCGGCGGCAAGCTTAACATAGTGCTTACGCTTGACTATCACATTCAGGAGATTGTCGAGGAAGTGATGGAAAAGAGCGGCATAACCGGCGCGGTTGTCGTGGAGGACGTGAATACCGGCGACATCGTGGCCATGGCAAGCAAGCCGGATTTCGACCAGACCAGCGTCGAGAGCTATCTCCAGAGTCCGGGAAACGAGCTCTACAACAGGGCCGTGGCAGCCTACAACCTGGGCTCCGTTTTCAAGATCATCGATGTGGCCGCATATCTCGAGGATCCCGAAAATGTTGCAGGTCACTTCTTCTGTCAGGGCTATATCGATATCGGGAGCATACGGTTCAAATGCACCTCCCTTGCCGAAGGAGGACATGGCGAGGTCGACCTGGAGCAGGCCTTTGCGAAGTCCTGCAATCCGTATTTTATCGATATGGGCGAAAAAACGGGCTACAGGAAGCTGATCGAGATGGCCGCAAGATTCGGACTGGGCAGCGAGACCGGCATAAGAGAGCAGGGGATCGCCGATTCCGCAGGAAACCTTCCGAAGACGGACAGCTACTACAGCCCCGGCGACATAGCGAATCTCTCAATAGGCCAGGGAGTCCTGATGGCAACGCCTCTTCAGGTTGCAGATATGGCAGCCACCATTGCCAACGGCGGTATTAAAAACAGGGTGAACATTGTCGACTGCATTACGGACAGCAATGGAAACAAGGTCAGGGATCTGAAAGTCAAGGACGGCCGCAGGATCATCCCGCGCGAGACCGCCGAGGTTATCAAAACCCTGATGGAGGCGGTGACTGACTATGGCACGGGCACCGCGGCCGGGCTCGGGGAATACGGGGGAGCCGCAGGCAAGACGGGCAGCGCCGAAACCGGCAGAAGCGAGGTGGTCCATGCCTGGTTCGCGGGATACTTTCCAAGGAGCGAGCCCAGATATTCCATAGCCGTCCTGGCGGAAAACGGCCAGTACGGCGGGAAGGTGGCCGCGCCTGTCTTCGCTGAAATTGCGGCCGGAATAATGCAAAAGGGCTATTAAAAATTTTTTTAATTGTACAGGCAAGTTTTTTACACAACTTCATATATTTAATAGGTATCCGATTTTTTGGGGGGTGCCTGGTTTGCTGCACTTCGTGTTTTCAGCTCTGAATGAAATCCTGGGCAGCATTTTTTTCCTGTTCGGCTATGTCTCCAATTCCAATTCATTTCCACAGCCATTGACGGTCGAAGAAGAGGTCAAATACATCGAAGCCTATAAAAACGGCAGCGAGGATGCCAGAAACACGCTTATAGAGAGAAACCTCAGATTGGTTGCGCACATCGTCAAAAAATACAGCACCTTCAGCAGCGACTGCGACGACCTGATTTCCATCGGCACCATCGGACTGATTAAAGCGATATCCACTTTTGACCAGTCAAAGGGTACGAGGCTTGCGACCTATGCGGCAAGGTGCATTGAAAACGAAATCCTCATGCAGATCCGATCAACGAAAAAGATACAGAGCGAGGTATCCTTGCACGACCCGATCGGCGTTGACCGGGAGGGAAACGAGATAACCCTGATTGACGTGATAGGCAACGAAGCCGAGTCCGTCATCGACGAGGTTGAACTGAAAATGCAGGTCAAAAGGCTTTATAATAAAATGAAGGCTGTTTTGAAGAAGCGGGAAAAGACCGTGCTGGAGCTGCGCTACGGCCTCCTGAACGGGACCGGCAAGACCCAGCGGGAGATAGCCGGAATGCTCGGCATCTCGCGGTCATACGTATCGAGAATCGAGAAAAAGGCCATCAAAAAACTGAGCAGAGAACTCAAACCCGACAGCTGCCACTGACCCGGCAGCTTTTCTTTTGGCGATTTTTGTGGAACTGTCCCTTGGGGTATATAATCGTCTGTCCGGCTTTTTCAATATCAGCGATTTGGCTGTCCTGCGATTTACTGTCCTCAAAGATTTTATCTATTTTATCCTGCTTTTCGTCACGCTCTTTATTTAATCCTTCAATGTCAGAGTAAATAATTTGCTTAACGCTGTTAGGCGCTGTTCTCAGATTGACGGTCTGGCTTTGTATGTCAATGTCGATTTGGGTCAGACGTTTTTTTAAGACGTTAAGCTCTCTTTCTATTTCCTGAGATTTTATCACCAATGCAAGCTCATACATATTGTCGCTGATACGTTCCGCAATAATATCCCGCTCAAACTCAGCGATTGCGCTTAACAAGGAAATCATTATTTTCCCGGTACGCGAACTTGTATCCAACTCCCTGTCGCTTACGGAGATAAATGAGATGCCCTTCTGATCCATCTGCTGAACAAGGTTAAGCAAATCGACTGTACGACGGGAAATACGGTCAATCTTGTAGCAAATAACCGCTTTGATTTTGTTATTTTCAATATCACGCAGCATCCTTTTATATTGCGGCCTGTCGGCATAGAAGCCGCTTTTTCCCTCGTCCTCGTAAATCAGAATATCCTCTTCGGCAACGTCAAAT
>JAEZJL010000058.1 GCA_023415815.1 Bacillota bacterium
ACCATTGATAATATAAGGAGCCTGGACATCAATTCCACGCTTGAGAGCAATGTGCAGATACAGAGCAATACGGCCTTTTATACCTTCAAGGACGGCGACATAGTAAATTACACCGTCAACGGCAAGGAAATACCCGTATTCATCACCGCCCGTGAAATCGACAAGAACAAGCTTCCGGACGTGACATACATCAATACCACGTACCGGTATACGCACGGCTACGGCATTGTCATGAACCCGATAAACCGGTTTACGAGACAGGGACAGGTCGACTTCATAATGAAGGGGCTGGACAATGTTTCAACGGACCCGACGCTTAAGATAACAAGACCCGAAATATACTTCGGCGAATTGACAAAGGACCACGTTATCGTCGGGGCAAGCGGCCTTGACGAAATCGACTACGACGGCAGCCGGACCACCTATTACCAGGGCAAGGGCGGCATAAAGCTGAACTTCGTCAACAAGCTCCTGTTCTCCCTGAAATACGGCGACTTCAAAATGCTGATTTCCGGATATACCTCGGACGCAACCCTGCTGCTGAACAGGGACATCGTAGCCAGGACGCAGAAGGCGCTTCCGTTCCTCACCGTCGACCCCGACCCCTATATCGTCCTCACCGACGAAGGAAGGCTTAAATGGGTGCTGGACGCCTACACCGCCACAAATCTGTACCCGTATTCGCAGAGCTTCGGAGATCTGAACTATATAAGGAATTCCGTAAAAATAGTGGTAGACGCATATGACGGAAAAGCAGAGGCCTATATCATAGATAAAAACGACCCGCTCATTAAAACCTATGATAAGATGTATCCCGGCGTTTTCAAAAAAGAAGCTCTTCCGGCGGAGATATCGAAGCATATGCGCTATCCCGAAACGCTTTTTAAAGTACAGACGGAAATGCTTAAAAAGTATCACATCCTGCCTGAGGACGTCTCGACCTTCTTTACGCAGCAGGATCTGTGGAACATAGCCAGATATTCTCCCGAGAAAAATGCCACGACCCTGACCGAAATAGAGCCCTACTATAACATGATAAAGCTTCCTGAGGGCATCGGGGACAAGGAGGAGCTCATACTCATGAGACCCTTCACGCCTTCGGGCGAGCAGAAGCACAACATGGTCTCCTGGCTGGCTGTGAGGAATTCCATCGACCACTACAATGAAATGATACTGTTCAACTTCCCCAAGAACACGAATATTTTCGGCCCGAACCAGGTGGAGGTCAAAATCAACCAGATCGACGAGATATCCACGGATATGACCCTGTGGGGACAGGGAGGCTCCAACGTATATAAAGGAAACCTGCTTGTAATCCCCATAGAAAACAGCGTGCTTTATGTCGAGCCTATTTATATCAAGTCAAACAATTCCTCCTCCATACCCGAGGTAAGGGAGCTGGTGGTCGGATACCAGAGCGGAGACGAGTTCCGATACGGAATAGGCCCTAACATGCAAGCCGCGCTTGCAAGCCTGTTCGGCGGCCAGACCGTAAAGCCGCCCGAGACTGCCGAACAACCGGGTACGGCGCCTGCGAATATCGACAGGCAGAAGATCGACGATATTTTGAACAAATACGACGAGCTCCGGAAACAGCTCGACGAGCTCGGAAGCCTCATCGACAAGCTGAAGCAGTAAAAACCCTTGACAACTGTTCCTTCATCACTTAAAATAAGGTGTAAAGTAAAAATACTTTACACCTTTGGTGTTAATGATGGATGAGTTATTTGAAACAGGCCTGCTGCTCGACTTTTACGGTCAGCTTATAACCGAGAGGCAATTTGAGGTGCTTGATTTGCATTACAACAGCGACTATTCGCTGAGCGAGATCGCGCAGAACCTCAATATAAGCAGGCAGGGCGTATATGACAATATAAAGCGCGGAAGGGCCGTACTGGCCGATATGGAGCGGAAGCTCGGACTTGTCGGCAGATTCATGCGGCAAAAGGAAAGGGCCGGAAAGATACTGGAGCTGCTGGAAGGCATTGATTTGCCGGGCCTTGACGCAAAGACCGCGGAGAGCATCAGGGAGGCAAGGCAGGCGGTCAGGGGTATAATGGAGGATTGACATATGTCGCTTTTCGAAGGATTGTCGGGAAAGCTTCAGGATACGATAAAAAAGTTCAGGGGAATGGCCAGGGTAACCGACAAGGACATCAAGGAGATGATGCGCGAGATAAAGCTTGCCCTCCTTGAAGCCGATGTAAATTTCAAGGTGGTAAAGGATTTCATAAGCAGGGTCTCCGAGCGCGCCGTCGGCCAGGATGTGCTGGAAAGCCTCACTCCGGGCCAGCAGGTCATAAAGATAGTACATGACGAGCTGATAGAGCTCATGGGCAGGGTGCCCTCCAAAGTAACCTTTTCCCCCAGGCCGCCGACGGTATTTATGATGGTCGGCCTGAACGGGGCGGGAAAGACCACTACGTCGGGAAAGCTGGCAAATATGCTCAGAAAACAGGGCAGGAATCCGCTGCTTGCCGCCTGCGACGTTTACAGGCCCGCCGCTATAAAGCAGCTTCAGGTCCTTGGAAACCAGCTCGGGATACCGGTTTTTACGGTTGAAAACAGCAACAATCCCGTGAAGATTGCAAAAGAGGCTCTGGAGCATGCGAAGGCCAAACAATATGACCTGCTTATACTCGATACGGCGGGACGTCTTCATATCAACGAAGAGCTAATGGACGAGCTGGAAAATATAAAAAATACCGTCCATCCCCATGAGATACTTCTTGTCGTCGACGCCATGACGGGTCAGGACGCGGTAAGAGTCGCCGAGGGCTTCAATGAAAAGCTTGGCCTGGACGGAATCGTGCTCACCAAGCTGGACGGCGATACAAGGGGCGGAGCGGCCCTCTCCGTCAAGGCAGTTACGGGAAAGCCCATTAAATTTGCGGCGACCGGCGAAAAGCTGAACGACATCGAGCCTTTTTACCCGGACCGCATGGCCTCGAGGATACTCGGCATGGGCGACGTCCTGAGCCTGATAGAAAAAGCTCAGGAGGCCTTTGACGAGAAAAAGGCCCTCGAGATGGAAAAAAAGCTCAGGACGCAGCAGTTTACGTTCGACGATTTCCTTGACCAGATGCAGCAGGTCAGGAAAATGGGGCCTCTGGACCAGGTCCTTGGCATGCTTCCGGGCATGAACGCCAAAAACATGCAGAATATGCAGGTGGATGAAAAGAAGCTGGTCCGCGTCGAAGCCATCATAAAATCCATGACAAAGGGTGAAAGAAACGAGCCCCATATAATAAACGGCAGCAGGAGAAAGAGGATAGCCACAGGCAGCGGCACGACCATACAGGAGGTCAACAGGCTTCTGAAGGAATTTGAAGAGATGAAGAAGCTGATGAAAATGATGTCCGAGCAGGGAAGACGGGGCGGAAAAGGCCTCGGCAAATTCAAAATGCCGTTTTGAGGCAGGCAGTATAAGGTATGATCCTTTTTAAAAGGTATTGATACGACTAACGGAGGGTAACCGAAAGGAGGTGGCAAAATGGCAGTTAAGATCAGATTGAAGAGGATAGGAGCCAAGAAGAGCCCGTTTTACAGGGTGGTGGTAGCCGATTCGAGATATCCGCGCGACGGCAGGTTCATAGAGGAATTGGGAACCTACAATCCGCTCAAGGACCCGGCAGAAGTCAAAATCGACGGGGAAAAGGCGGCAAAATGGCTTAAGGACGGCGCTCAGCCGACCGATACGGTCAAGTCCCTGTTAAAGAAGGTCGGAGTTATTCAGTAATACCGCGGGAGGTGCGAGGCATGAAGGAACTTCTCGAAACTATCGCCAGAGCGCTTGTCGATTATCCCGAAGAAGTGAGCGTTAACGAAGTGGAAGGCGATAATGCGCTGATACTTGAGTTAAGGGTTTCGAAGGAAGACATGGGCAAGGTGATAGGCAAGCAGGGCCGTATAGCAAAGGCTATAAGATCCGTTATAAAAGCCGCGGCGATAAAGGAAAATATCAAGGTCGTGGTAGAGATAGTTCAATAGGCGGTCAGAGGGACTTTGCGGTCCCACTACAAGGGAAAGGTGATTATTCACCTTTTTGTTGTAGTGGTATTGCATTTATATTTCATGGTGGTGAAAGCATGTACGATTATCTGCAGATAGGCGAAATAGTCAATACGCACGGAGTAAGGGGCGAGGTAAAGGTGCTTCCTCTGACCGACAGCCAGGAGAGGTTCAACGACTTGGAATGGGTATACCTGGAGGATAGCAACGGAAGCATTAAGAAGCAGGATATAGAAGGCGTCAAGCACATTAAAGGCACGGTCATACTTAAGCTCAAGGGTATTGATTCCATTGAGGCCGCAGAAGCGGTAAAGGGTCATTTTCTGCTGGTCAACCGGGAAAATGCCGTCAGACTCCCGAGCGGAAGCTATTTTATCTGCGATATACTCGGCAGCGATGTCCGGGACCTTTCAGGCGTTTCCCTCGGCAAGCTTACCGAGGTTTTGCACACGGGAAGCAACGACGTATATGTGGTCAAGGACGGAGAAGGCAGGGAAATCCTGCTGCCTGCCCTTAAAAGCGTTATAAGGGAAGTGTCCGTCGAGGAAGGCGTTATAAAAGTTGTAATTCCGGAAGGGCTGCTGGATGATAAGGTTTGATGTGTTGACCATTTTTCCGGGACTGTTTGACAATGTCCTTGGAGAGAGCATAAT
>JAEZJL010000101.1 GCA_023415815.1 Bacillota bacterium
TATTGAAAAATTCAAGCTTGCGCTGAAGGAGCAGGATTACAAGAAGTGCAACGAGCTCGACAGCGTATTCCACAGGGAAATAGCCAATATAACGGGCAATAAGAAGCTTATCAAATTCCTGAAGGAAGTAGAGGATTTTATGCTGATCGCCAGGACGATCGAAAAGAAGAGCTCGCCCAAGGAAAAAAACGAGCTGACCCTTTCCGACCACTGCGAAATACTGGAATCCATCAAGAAAAATGATCCGGACAGAGCCATCGGCGCTATCGACAAAAATATAAACAGGATGGTCAAAAATCTAGGCGTATAAACATATTAAAAAGCAATTGGGCAGGCATGCTTGCGGGTTTTATTTTATACATTATAACTTATAATTAATAATAGCTGATATTTTGTGTATAAAGCCTTTTATATAAATTTTGGATTTCTCGGGGGATCGAATGGTTAGACTTGTTATAATAGCAGATGATTTCACTGGCGCGCTGGATACGGGAGTTCAATTTTCAAAAAATGCGGTAAATACTTTGATTCTTCAATATAAGGATCTGGATTTCTCAAAAATAGACGAAAGCGTACAGGTGGTAGTTGTCGATACTGAAAGCAGGCATGTTTCCGGCAAAGAGGCTGCGGCAAGGGTAAAGGAAGCCGCCGTAAAGGCGCTGCGCGCCGGGGTATGCTTTTTTTATAAAAAGACCGATTCGGCCCTGCGCGGAAATATCGGGAGTGAGCTGCTTGCCGTCATGGAAGCAACGGGGGCCGGAGAGCTGATGTTTATTCCGGCTTATCCGGACGCCGGAAGGACCACCGTAAACGGCTGCCAGTTTATAAACAGAATCCCCATCGATGAGACGAGCTTCTCCAGGGACCCCCTGGACCCGGTGACAAGCTGCTATATCCCCCATATTATAAAAAACCAGGCCGATATAAAGGTCACAGTCACCGGCAGGGATGATATGGACAAGGTCTGTATTCCGGGCGATGCGGAGAATAACGAAAAAGAGATATTTGTTTTCAATGCGGAAACGAACGGCGAAATGACGGAAATTGCCGGATTTCTGAAAGGCGAAAGGAAATTGCGGCTGACCGCAGGGTGCGCGGGATTCGCGAACACGCTTCTGGAGGTGCTGGATCTGGAAAAAAGCTACAGGCCGGAAGCGCACAGGACCAAAGGCAGGATGCTGACGGTGTGCGGCAGCATCAATGAATTCTCCCTGCAGCAGGTAAAATATGCGGAGAATAATAATTTCAGCAGCGTCACCTTCAACACGTGCCATAAGCTGAAGCACGGTTTTTTCAAGGCAGGAGAAGGGAAGGAATGGAAGGACAGGATCGTGGAAATGCTTGACGACGGCAGGGACGTCATCGTAAAGACCATCGACAGCGAGGACGACGAGGAGGATTGCAGGGAGCATGCCCGGAAGCTGCAGATTGACGAGGATATGATTCCTTATGTTATTTCTAAAAACATCGGAGACCTTGTGGGAGAGGTTGCTTCAAAGACGCGTCTGGGGACGCTTATCGTTTTCGGCGGCGACACTGCGGCCGAGGTGGTCGAGTCGCTTGGCTTCTACGGCGTTGCGCCGCAGGATGAGATCCTGACCGGCGTGGTGCTGTCCGAAGCTCTGGGAAAAGGTGAAAACGTCAATTTGATAACAAAGTCGGGCGGATTCGGACAGGAAGACGTCCTCGTGAACATAAAAGAATACATTGATAAGCACTGGGGGTAGAAAAGTGACCGGACAAAGGCCGATATTGGGAATTACCATGGGCGATCCGGCGGGCATAGGACCGGAAATAGCGGTAAAGGCACTGGGCGGCTCAAAGCTGTACGAGGCATGCAGGCCGCTGGTCATAGGCGACGCCGGTGTAATGAGGGACGCCATAGGGATAGCCGGGCTGCCGTTGAAAATCAATGCCGTTTCCGGGGTGCGGGAAGCAGAATTCGAAGCCGGGACAATCGACGTGGTGGATTTAAAAAACGTGGATATGGGAAGGCTGGAATACGGCAGGGTGTCCGCAATGGCCGGAAACGCAGCCTTTGAAGCCGTCAGGAAAGTCATAGGGATGGCCCTTGAGGGCGAGATAGACGCTACTGTTACGGGGCCGATAAACAAAGAAGCGATAAACCTGGCAGGTCACCATTATTCTGGCCACACGGAGATTTACGCGCATTTTACCGGCACCGAGGACTACAGCATGATGCTGGCGCATGACAGCCTGAGGGTCGTGCATGTTTCCACACACGTAGCTTTAAGGGAAGCCTGCGATCGCGTAAAGAAGGAGCGGGTGTTGAAGGTGATAAGGCTAGCGGTGGACGCCTGCAAAAAGGTAGGGATAACGGCTCCCAGGATCGGAGTTGCCGGCCTGAATCCGCATGCGGGTGAAAACGGATTGTTTGGGAGAGAAGAAATCGATGAAATAATTCCAGCAGTCAAGGAAGCCGTATCACTGGGCATCAACGCCGAGGGGCCCATACCTCCCGACACCGTCTATTCAAAGGCAAGGGGAGGCTGGTACGATATCGTCGTAGCAATGTACCATGACCAGGGGCACATTCCTTTAAAAATGGCCGGATTTGAATGGAATAAGGAAAAGGGGAAATGGGATTCGGTCAGCGGCGTGAATATCACGCTGGGGCTGCCCATCATCCGAAGCTCCGTGGACCACGGCACGGCCTTCGACATCGCGGGCCGGGGGATCGCTTCAGAGAAAAGCCTGATTCATGCGATAGAATACGGAATAAGGCTTGCGGTGAACAAATAACCGCAGAATGTAATTTATCCAAAGGAGATGGATGGATGTGATCATGCCAAAGCTGGCTAAAATCCGTCAGAGCTTCAATAACGAGCATATAGCCGATATTGAGGGGACGGTGAAGGAGCAGATAAACGGCCTCGAAACGAAGATAAGGCCCGGGGCGTCCATCGCTGTTGCCGTCGGCAGCAGGGGTATCGCCAACCTGAATCTGATTGTCAGGGCGGCTGTAGGGATTTTGAAGGAAAAAGGGGCGAAGCCGTTCATCGTGCCCGCCATGGGCAGCCACGGCGGCGCGACCGCCGAGGGGCAGAAAGAGGTCCTGGAGTCGTACGGCGTAACGGAGGAGTATATCGGCGCTCCCGTCAGGTCCTCCATGCAGACGGTGGAGCTTCCGCAGGGAAGCCTGAAGACCAGGGTGTTTATGGATAGGTACGCCTATGAATCCGACGGCGTGGTGGTCATAAACAGGGTCAAGCTCCACACCGATTTTCACGGGTCCACCGAAAGCGGCCTGCTAAAAATGTGCGTCATCGGGCTCGGAAAGCACAAACAGGCGCTGGAGCTTCACAACCACGGGGTTTATGGCCTGAAGGAGCTCGTACCCGAGACGGCGCGCGAGGTATTAAAAAGCGGAAAAATCCTTATGGGGGTCGGCATTGTGGAAAACGCCTACGACCGGACCATGGTGATTAGAGCCGTATTGCCCCGGGACATGGAAAAGGAAGAGATAAAGCTTCTGGATATAAACCGGAAAAATATGCCGAGCTTTCCGGTAAAGCAAATGGATGTGCTCATTGTGGACGAAATGGGAAAGGACATCAGCGGTATCGGAATCGATTCGAATATCACGGGGAGGATCAAAATCCGGGGGGAGCAGGAGCTTTCGGACCCGGATATTACAAATATCGTGGTGACCGACCTGACCGGGGCCTCCCACGGAAACGCCCTGGGAATAGGGCTTGTGGATTTTATTACCAAAAACCTGTATGACAAGATAGACTTCAAAGCGACTTATGAAAACGTACTGACGAGCACCTTTACCGAAAGAGCGAAAATACCGATTGTTGCGGCCACCGATAGCATGGCGCTCGAATATGCCCTGAGAACCTGCGGGCCTGTAAAGCCGGATGCCGCAAGGATCATACGCATAAAAAACACGCTGCGGCTCAATGAGCTTTATGTATCGAAGCCTGTTCTGGACGAGGTGAAAGCTTATGAAAATATAGAGGTGGCAGGGGATTTTACAGATATATTCGACAGCTGCGGGAAGCTGGTTGAATTTTAAGGAGGGCAAGTTTATGGGGAACGGTATATTGGGAACGAATACGGTGGTGCAGATAGGCATCGTCGTAAAGGACATTGAAAAGACCGGAAGAAAGTACGCTGAATTTTTAGGCATGGATTTGCCAACGCTCAAGGTCACGGCCACGGTCGACAAGACCAGGGCGGAATTCAAAGGCCGTCCCATGGCGGGGCGTACGAAGCAGATGATTTTCAGACTGGAAAATATAGAAATCGAATTGCTCGAGCCCGATGAGGGAGAAAGCACATGGAGGGAATTCCTGGACAGCAGCGGCGAGGGAGTCCACCATATCGCTTTCAGGATAAAGGACATGAAAGAAAAGACCGGGCTTCTGGAGAAAGACGGGATAGAGCTTGTACAGAAGGGTGAGTATATCGGCGGAAGGTATGCCTATATGGACAGTGTGCAGGACCTTAAAGTGATGATTGAATTGCTGGAGAACGATTGAGGAGCGGAAGAGATGCTTGTAAACCCTGATGCGATATGCCAGATTGGCATTGTGGTAAAAGATATCGAAAAAGCGGCGGGCTATTATTCTGAAATCTTTGGGGTGGAGCGGCCGGAAATATTCCGCGTGCCTCCTCAGGAAGAAACGGATATCCATTTCAGAGGGGAGCCTGCGGCTACGAGGGCAAGGATATGCCTGTTTAAAATGTCGCAGCTGCTTCTCGAGCTGATTGAGCCGGACGGCGAGCCGAGCTCCTGGAGGGAATTCCTTGATACCAACGGGGAAGGCGTGCATCATATCGGCTTCATACAAAAGGACAGGGACCATTATGTCAGCGCCATAGAATATTTTGAAAAAAACGGCATGCCCGTCAGGCATACGGGCCTCCGTCCGGGAGGCTCGTATGCGTATATGGAGAGCGCGCGTCAGATGGGCGTTATTCTCAACTTAAAGTATAAGGACGAAAAATAGGGCGATTAACGGAAAAGGCCGAGTTTGATCCTTTTGTTTCTGGCGAAATATCTCCACTGCCGCATAAGATACGGCATTATGTAATAATCGAGGCCGAATGCCCTTCCCGCGCCGCCGAGCAGGCAGAGCGCCGCCGGAATGTACCACCAGTTGTAATCATAAAAGCCTGTCGAAAGCATGAAGTTGATGATCAGGCCGATGGAGGCTATGGCTGCGATAAACGTGAAAGTGCCTGAGAGGAAGGCCAGGCCCAGCGCAATCTCCGACAGGACGATGAGTATCTGGAAGAGAAGTGCGTTGGGAAGCACGATGTGGTTGGCTATCCAGGCGTACCATGACGGAGTGAAATCTGATATGATCCTGAAGACCTTCTCGCCGGTTTCGGTGGTGGAAGCGCTGCTGGCGGTGTCCGCAGGGGGAAGCCCCGCCAGGACCGCCTTTGTCAGCCAGCCCTCGTTCACCTTCCCGATGCCTTCCACAAGCCACGCATAGCCGAGGAATAGCCTTATCGGCACCAGCCAGAGAGTCGGCGTAGTTACGGAGATGTGCTTTTCCGGAAGCGTCTTAACCTGCTTTTTATGCAGGAATTCATGCTTGATATAGCCTATCACAAGCTCAAATCCACCTATTCCGAAAAGGTAATGCACATTGACCATATATTTTAAAATTATTGATATGAGCCTGGACCACTGTCGGCCCATAATATCGGATACGGCAAAATAGCTGCCGATGCTTACCATGACTCCGTGAAGCTTTGGCTTCAGCTCCTGTTTCTCCGTGCCCTTAATATCGGCAAGGATATTCCTGGCGGCAGCGGCACCGGTCTGCAAAGCGGCCTCTACCAGCGCCGGAAGAGTGCCCTCCTCAGAGGCAAAAGCTGAGACGTCGCCCACGGCATAGACATTTGGGTACTGCGTTGCAGTAAATTTGTCGACTTCGATCCTGCCTGCTTTAGACTTTGCACATTCAAGCTTATCGGCGATATCTGAGGTCTTTATACCCGCGGTCCATATCAGGGTAGAGGAGCCTATAACCCTGCCGTCCTTCAGCTCGAAGCTTCCGGGATTTACCCTGACAATCGGGGAAGCGGTCATAACGTCTACCTTGAGCCTTCTTGTCAGGTATTTCTCCGACTTCTTTATACTCTTTTCCTTCATATTGCTCAATATCTGCGGAAGCGCTTCTATCAGCATCAGACGGACTTCTTTCCTGTCAATGCCGTACTCCCTGCACAGGGATCTCACCCACAGGGCAAGCTCGCCGGCCATCTCAACGCCTGTGAAGCCGCCTCCTCCCACTGCGAAGGTCAGCAGCGCGCTTCTTTTTTTTGTGTCCGTTTCCTGGGCTGCCTTTACGAAGCAATCCCTGATATGCTCCCTGATTCTGATGGCGTCATTTAGGGACCAGAGCGTAAAGGCGTTTTCCTTCATTCCGGGAATGCCGAAGAGGTTTGGCTCGCTACCGGCGGCGAGTATGAGATAATCGTAGCTGTAACGGGCATTATCCGAGGTCAGGAGTTTTTTCTCAAAATCAATCTGCTTTATTTCATCCCTTACCAACTTGACGTCCGTATACTTGAAAATGTCTCTCAGAGGCACCCTGACTCCGTCCTCGCTTATCCTGTTCCCGGCCACCTCGTGAAGCTCTGTGAGCAGGGTGTGGAAGGCATTCCTGTCGATCAGGACAATTTCCAGGCCATCCTCTTTTCTCTTCTTTTTGTAAAGCGTCAAAGCCGCTTCAATCCCGGCGTAACCGGCGCCCAGAATCACTATTTTCTCAGCCATGAAAAATAACCTCCCAGTCTGATATCATCTATATGTGTACCCAATTCTATAATATTATAAACGTAAGTTTTTCTTTATAGATTGCAGAAATAATTTGATGCGGCGGCAGTAAAATATCTTTAAAAGCATGACACGGGGATAGTCTAAAAAAAGCTTCTGTATAAATTTCAAAAAACGTATCTCGCCAAATTCTTATTACGTTATTTATAGTTGCGTTTTTGAGGGTATATATTAAGAGATGCAAGCTTATATTGCCGTATATATCATTTTAAGATAAGATATTCTAAAGACAGATTTTACTTTAGAAACGTTTACGGAAGGTATACAAAAGGAGCTTTATGAGAATAGGGAAATTATTACTGGCTGTTTTAGCATGCATGCTGCTGACCTCATGCGGCGTGAAAACAGCGGCAGTCCCCGGAGAAAAGCCTTTTGAGGCTGAAAATTTCATGATGGGGACGACGATACTGCAAAAGGTTTACGGAAGCGGCGCGGAAAAGGCCGTGGCAGAGACAAACGCCCGGATAAAGAAAATAGAGGAACTGATGACTATCAACGCTCCTGGCGGTGAAATAAACGAGCTCAACGAGGCCGCGGGCAAAAACGAAGTCGTACTGAGCCCTGAAACCATGGATATACTTGAGACTGCCAAACATTACGCGGAGTTGAGCGGGGGCGCCTTTGACGTGACCGTAGGGCCTCTGGTAAAGGCGTGGGGAGTGTTCACCGACCATCCGCGGGTCCCTCCGCAGGATGAGATAGACAGGCTGCTTAAACTGGTGGATTTCAGGACGTTGACGATCGATGAGGCGGCATCGGCAGCCAGGCTGGAAAGACCCGGGCAGATGGTGGATCTGGGCGGCATTGCCAAGGGGTACGCAGGCGACGAGGCTATCAGGATATATAAGGAGCATGGCGTCAAATCGGCCTATGTAAACCTCGGCGGCAACGTAGTTGTGCTCGGTGCGCGGCCGGACGGAAGTCCGTGGAGGATAGGAATACAAAATCCCAGGGCTGCGAACGGCATGTACATAGGCATCCTCAAGGTGACCGACACGGCGGTCGTAAGCTCCGGCGATTATGAAAGGTATTTTGAACGAAATAACGTCAGATACCATCACATACTCGACACTAAAACAGGATACCCCGCAGATTCCGGCCTTATAAGCACGACGATCGTAACAGACGTTTCAATGGACGCCGATGCCCTTTCCACCGCCACCTTCGTACTCGGGCTCGAAAAGGGCATGAAGCTGGTTCAAAGCCTGAAGGGCGTCGAAGCTATATTTATAACCAAAGACAAACAGGTATATGTGACCCCGGGCCTGAAAAGCAGCTTTACATTTGAGGATGAAAGCAAGGAATTCAACTATGCTGAAAAAGGGTGACATAATACTTATAGCCGCAATAATCCTCCTGACGGCCGCGGGCTTTGCTGCCCGCGCATTCTACGGAAGCGGCGGGGGGCACAGAGTAGCCGTAATAAAGCAGGACGGCAGGGTGATTGAGAGGATCGACCTGGACGCTGTAAGGGAAGCAAGGAAAATTACGGTGAAGGGGGAGTACATCGACGTCATTCTTGTTGAAAAGGGCCGCATAAGGTTTGAGGAAGCCGACTGCCCAAACCTAGACTGCGTCAGGACAGGATGGATTTCGGGGAAGGGCGCTTCGGCGGTGTGCCTGCCCAACCGCACCTCGATAAGAATTGAGGGCGAATCCGACAAAGTGGACGGAACCACGTATTAGGGAGAGGGGACACACCTCTCCCGCCGACGGACTATGCGTCGAGGAATGTCCCCTTTTGACGCTAAAGCTACCT
>JAEZJL010000158.1 GCA_023415815.1 Bacillota bacterium
GCATTATCCCACTCAACTGTAAAGGCGAATCCCTTCAAAACGGCACTAATCGGCAAATAGATTATGCCATTTCTATTGGTTGCCTGCGTATCATTTGCAACTTGCTTACCATTTATAATAATATACTTCACGCCCATTGGAACTTTGATCACCGTTCCATTTTTCTCTACAACAGCCGTCTTATTTTTGTCATCCCAGCTGAGAGCCGCGCCTGCTGCGAGCATCGTGACTCTTAAAGGAACCTGAGTTCTGTTATTCGCATCGAGGTAAGGATAACCCGTAATGTCAGTAAACTCGACACTATGTCCATTAATATTAATATTTGTTTTTGTCTCAGCATCAGCTAATATTATCGGGCAAAAAAGAATTAAAAAAAAGCTTACAAATAAAGTTGTTTTTTTCATGATAAACACCCCTTCACCGGTTTAGTATCCTCATTAAGGTATATGTTTATTATAAATAATAACAAATTTGCCTATCCCTTTCAAGCAGCAAGTACGTTGGCTCAGGGCCAGCTAATGAATATAGTTAAGAATGGGGGTGACGAGAGGCATTATTCACACAGCCTGCTCCCCCTTTATCTAGCAAGGCAAGAACCGTCCCCGCTTGCGCGGGGGTCACGCAAAATGGCAGGCCGCCTGATGGCCGGGAGAGACCTCCCGCAAAATGGGCTCCTGTTGAAGGCATATGCCTGAGCAAATGGGGCAGCGGGAGGCGAAGCGGCAGCCGTCGGGAATGTCGGCGGCGCTGGGGATATCGCCTTCCAGTACGATCCGCCCCCTTTTCCTTTCAAGGCTCGCTTCGGGTATCGCGGACATCAGGGCCTTCGTATAGGGGTGCTTCATATTGTCAAACAGCTCGTCGGTGTCCGCAGTCTCGACGATCCTGCCGAGGTACATCACCGCCACGCGGTCGCACAGGTGCTCGACGACCGTGAGGTCGTGGGACACGAACAGCATCGTAAGGCCGAGCCTGTTTTTCAAATCCATCAGAAGATTCAGGATCTGCGCCTGGACAGAGACGTCAAGCGCAGAGACAGGCTCGTCGGCCACGATAAACTCAGGCTCCAGGAGCAGCGCCCGCGCAATGGCCAGCCTCTGGAGCTGGCCTCCGCTGAGCTCACGGGATCTGCGCTCCAGCATGTCCTCCTGCAGGCCCGTCATTTCAAAAAGCTGCCTGATCCTTTCCATCTCGCCGCCTTTATGCAGCCCGTGAACCCTGAGTATTTCCGTAAAGGTCCCGCGCATGGTCAGCTTGGGGTTGAAGGAGGAGAACGGATTCTGAAACACGATCTGGAGCTTCCTCCTCAGGGCGGCGAGCTCCCCCGCCCTGATATGGGTTATGTCCCTGCCCTCGTATGCTATACGCCCCTCGTCCGGCTCCGCAAGGCGGAGTATGCACCTTCCGAGGGTCGATTTCCCGCAGCCGCTTTCGCCGACAAGGCCGAATATCTCGCCCTTTCCGATTGAAAAGGAGACGCCGTCGACTGCCTTGAGGGTTTTCTCGGACTTCCCCGTATAGCTTTTTCTCCCTATGGGAAAATATTTTTTCAGTCCGTCCACCCGGATCAGCTCCTGCGTCACGGTCCCACCTCCCCGGAATCCCAGCCCGGCGCGAAGTGGCAGGCTGCATAATGGCTGCCTCCGGCGCGCCTCAGCTCCGGCTTCACCCTGGTGCAGCATTCGCTCGCAAGCGGACATCTCGGTGCGAACGGGCAGCCGGTGATATCCTCCTGAAGATTGGGCGGCAGTCCTTCTATTGTTTTCAACGGTTTTCCTCTCGTGCCCCTCCCTGGGATGGTCTCCATGAGACCCTTTGTATAAGGGTGCAGGGGTCTTCTGAATATTTCCTCCACACTCCCGGACTCCACAATCTCCCCGGCATACATGACTGACACCCGGTCGCAGGTCTCGGCTACAACCCCAAAATTGTGCGTGATGAGCAGGACCGACATCCCTGTCTCATCACGGAGCCGCTTTATCAGCAGCAGTATCTGCGCCTGGACGGTCACGTCCAACGCTGTTGTGGGCTCGTCTGCAATGAGCAGCCTAGGGCCGCAGGAGAGGGCGACGGCTATCATGATGCGCTGCAGCATGCCGCCGCTGAATTCATGGGCGTACTGCTCATAGCGCGCCGCCTCTGGATGAATCCCGACCTGTCCCAGGAGCTTCAGCGCTTCCGCTCTTGCCCCGCCCCGGTCCATGCCCCTGTGCAGCCTGAGCATCTCCGCTATCTGCTCTCCCGCTGTCAGCAGAGGATTCAGGGACGTCATCGGGTCCTGAAATATCATGGATATTTCACTTCCACGGAGCTTTTGCATTTCCCCTTCGGAAAGCGCGAGTATGTCGGCATTCCGGTAGAGTATCTCCCCTTCGACTTTTGTCCTGCTTTTGTCGTGCAGTCTCAGGAAGGTCTTGGCGGTGACCGTTTTGCCGCAGCCGCTCTCTCCCACAAGCCCGTGTATCTCGCCCCTGCGGACGCTGAAGCCGATGGAGCGCACGGCCCTGACTGTCCCCCGCCCGGTAAGGAATTTCACCGAAAGGTCCCTGACCGATATTACATCATTGTCATTTATGGTACCGTCCACATTCAAACGCTCATCCCCCTCCGTCCACGCGCAGCTTGCGCTGTCTGGGGTCGAAATACGCCTGCAGCCCGTCGCCGAATAGATTGAAGGAAATGACCGTCAGGATGATTGCCAGACCGGGTACAAGAGCCTGCGCCGGAGAAAGGAGCAGGTATTCCCGCCCGTCCGCGAGCATTGAGCCCCAGTCGGCCGTCGGCGGCTGTACCCCGAGCCCCAGAAAGCTCATTGACGCGAGGTCCAGAATCGCATAGGCCAGGTCGATGGTCACCTGTGCGAGTATGGTGGAAATACAGTTCGGGAAGATATGCCTGAAAATGATCCTTGCATCCGAAAATCCCACCGCCTTTGCGGCTTCAAAATAAGTTTGTTCCTTTTCAATAAGCGTTAGAGACCTGGTTAGTCGGGACAGCGCCGGTATGTAAACTATTCCGAGGGCTATCACCGTATTCTGCAGCCCCCGCCCGAAGGCGGCGACGAACACAAAGGCCAGCAGCAGCGCGGGAAAGGCCAGCAGCACATCCCAGACCCTCATTATGAGGGCGTCCGCCTTCCCTCCGAAATATCCCGAAACCAGGCCCAGGGGTATGCCGACCAGCGCCGAGATCGCGACGATGAAAAGCGCCCCCAGCAGAGTCGTCCTTGCGCCGTAAATCGTACGGCTCAGCATGTCCCTTCCCTGCTTGTCCGTGCCCAGCATATGGCTGGCGGAGGGCTTCTGCAGGGATTTTGACAGGTCCTGGGCATTTGGGTCGTACGGCGAAAGCAGCGGGGCAAGTAAGGCCGATAGCACTATCGCGCCTATGATAATTCCGGCAATGACCGCAACGCGCTGATTTAAAAAGGATGAGCCGTTTTTCTTTCCGGCCCTCCGCATCAAAGCCAGAAATCCGGTATTTGCCGGAAGAAAGCCCGTACGAGCCATAATACCTCCTTATTCCCTAGTTGTATCTTATTCTCGGGTCAATTACCGCATAAAGTATATCGACGAAAAGGTTAATCAATAAAAAAACTGTCACCATGAACAGGATCGTCCCCTGTACCACCGGATAATCGCTCTGCTGCACGCTGTTTACGATCAGGCTGCCCAGGCCTCCTATGCCGAAGGTATATTCGACAAGCACGGAGCCGACCATGAGAAAGCCTATCTGAAGCCCGGCAACGGTGATTATAGGTATCAGTGCGTTTTTGAGGCCGTGCTTGAAAACCACCGTCCTTTTCGGCAGCCCCTTTGCGACAGCCGTCTGGATATAGTTGGTTTCAAGCACGTCGATCATACTGCTTCTGGTTATCCTGGAGCTGAGCGCGACCATATTGAAGCCAAGCGCAAGGGAAGGCAGCAGCAGATACTTGAAATTGTCGAAAAAACCGCTCCCGATGCCGAAGGCGGGCAATATGTTCAAGGTATACGAAAAAAGAAGCACGCCCAGGATGCCGGTGAGGAACACCGGCGAAGACACTCCCGCAAGAGTTATGACAGATATCAGGTAATCGGTCCCGGTATTTTTTCTTACAGCGGATATTACTCCCAGGGGTATCGCAAAAAGAAGCGAGAAAAAGGCGCTCATCAGGACAAGCTGCAGCGTCAGCGGAAGCCTTTCGAGTATGAGCGCGGTCACGGACTGCTTCAGCCTGAAGCTTTCGCCCAGGTTGCCCCTGAGCGCGTCGCCCGCCCAGTACAGGTATTGTACATATACCGGCTCCTTGAGATGATATTTCTGCCGTATGCTTTCCAGCACCTCGGGGGAGGTCTGGCGCCCTCCGGTCATAATCAGCGCAGGATCGCCCGGCGCCAGCCGCACCAGCGCGAACACAATGAGAGACACGAAAAAAAGTACGGGTATGAGCTGTAAAATCCTTCTTGCAATATACCTTAACATGCAGCCACTCCAAGCCTATAATGCCAAAATCCCATAAAACCCCGGCCGCTTCCGCCGCACCGGGATTTTATGGGTCGGTATGCGCTATAACTTTAATTAAAGCTATTCAGTAAAGTATATATCTTTTACGAAGAAATTCCAATACCATATGGGTGATATGCTGTAGCCTGCCAGAGTCTTACCGGCCGCAAGCAGCGTCTTCGGGTAGTCCACAACGATCAGGGGCGCTTCCTCGGAGGTTATTTTCAGAGCGTTTATGAGAAGCTCGGCACGCTCAGCGTCGTCGGAGAGGGTTGCCTGCCGATCGAGCAGCTCATCTACCTCCTTGTTAGAGTAATTGGCGAAGTTGGAGCCGCCGTCGCCGGCATTGGCGGAGCCGAATATGGGAACGATGTTGCCCGCCGGGTCGGGGAAATCCGCGCCCCACCTTCCGAGGATGATATCGTATTTGCGGTCGCCGCCGAACTGCAATGAGGTAAGCTCTTCCTCGGAAACCTTCTCGATTTCAAGACTGATACCAAGAGGCTTTACGGCCTCCTGCCAGGCCAGGGCCGTGCTCATCCTCTGCGGGTCGCCGTCGGTGGTTATTTTTGCGCTGAAGCCCTGGGGAACGCCTGACTTTGCAAGATATTCCTTTGCCTTGTCGATGCTGAAGGCATAGTCGGGCACTTCTTTGGAAAAGGCCTCCCATTCATCCCTTCCATAGGTCCAGAAATCAGGCCCTGCGGGTATGGTCACGGACGGCTCGCCCGCGTCCTTCACGACCTCGTCGAGTATCTTTTTGCGGTCAAGCGCATAATAAAGCGCCTTGCGGACGTTTATGTCGCCGAACGGCTGCTTCTTCATATTGAAAGCGATCCAGTCTATGGAATAGCTCTCCGACTTCTGGATGCTTACATTGTCCATGCCCTCCACAACGGGGATAAGATCAAGCGGCACTCCTATGGTGAGGTTTATCTGACCCGTCTTAAGGCCTGTGACTCTCGTCGTGCCTTCAGGGATTATTTTATAGACGATCTTGTCTATATACGGCCCGCCGGACGACTTATCCCAGTAATCGGCGTTCTTCTCCAGGACGATCTCCGTCCCCGTCTTCCAGCTCACATACTTGTAAGGTCCGGTGCCGAGCAGGCCCCCGTCCGGCTTGCCGAAATTGTCCTTATGCGCCTCGTAATATGCCTTGCTTATCACATGCCCCGCAGAGGTCGCAAGCGTGTACTTGAACTGGGCGTCGGGACTCGAAAGCGTTATCTTCAGGGTGGAGTCGTCCACCTTTTCAAATTTATCGACACTGCCGAGCATCCAGCCGAGGTAGGAAGCGGTATCCGGATTCTTGATGCGCTCCAGTGAAAATATGACGTCGTCGATGGTCAGAGGCGTCCCGTCCTGGAATTTTACGCCCTTGCGGATATGGAATATGTAAGTCTTGGGGTCGGGATTCTCCCAGCTTTCCGCAAGCCCCCCGACAAGCTCCTGCTTGCTGTTGAACTTCAGCAGCCCTTCGGTTATCTGGTTTACTACGGGATTTGTCGTGTAATCATAGGCAAATGCCGGGTCGAGCGCGGTGATGTCCCCGGTGAGGCCGAAGGTCAGCGTCCCGCCGTCCTTTACGTTCTGCCCCCCCGAGGCTACAGCGTCATTTGAAGCCGGGGCGCCGCAGGCGGTTGTCAGGAAAACCAATGCCAGCAGCATGCTCAATAATATGGAATACCTTTTTCTGTTTGCCACAAAAATACCTCCTTAATATATCCCAGTAATCCTATATGTTTAAATTTTGGTTAAAGTAATTCTATAACTGCGAGAAAATTTTGTCAATATCTTATCTCAATTTTATTATTTCACTCACTCAAATTAAATGCCTTAGCTAAGGCTCTCCACAGCGCGCTTCGCCCATCCCGAATCGTTCAG
>JAEZJL010000238.1 GCA_023415815.1 Bacillota bacterium
TCTTCTGAAACTGCCGAAATATTCTGGATGACATTGATTGCGTATTCCTTGTCTTCTTCCATATCCTCTATCAGGGACATGATGTGCTCGACCTTTCCGGAGAGAGACTCCATAGAGCCCATAATTCTCTTGAATATGCCGGTGGTATCTACTACCGCATCATTCTGGGATTTAAGTATCTCTTCGGTTGCGGAAGCCTTTTCGACGGCCTTTGCAGTCTGATCCTGGGTATCCTTGATTATTGCGGATATCTCTCGCGTCGCGTTCATTGATTGCTCCGCAAGCTTGCGGACTTCGTCCGCCACTACTGCAAAGCCCTTGCCCATTTCGCCCGCCCTTGCGGCTTCTATCGTGGCGTTGAGAGCCAGAAGATTGGTCTGATCCGCGATGCTGCTGATAACCCGTACGATTTTCCCGATTGACTTGGAGTGAACATTCAGGGACTGTATGTCGGCGAGAATTTCTTTAGCTATCGCCGTCGTCTCGCTCGCTTTTCTGTCGAGGTCGTTGATTGCGTTCAGGCCGTGCTGCGTCATTTCCATGGTATCCTTTGTCAGATGATCGATGCTTTCCGCATTGTCCGTGACATTGTTGATTTTCTGTGCCAGAAGGGTTATCTTTTCGACGCCCTTCTCAGCGTCGGAAGCCTGCGCAGCCGCGCCCTGGGATATTTCCTGTATGGCTCTGGAAACCTCTTTGGAAATATTCGATACCTGACCCGATGTACCTGATACCGTAATGGCGGATTCGGCAACCTTGTGAGAGGTGTCCATGGTCTTCTCTATAAGGTCCCTCATGCTGGAAATCATGGAATTGATACTTTTTGTCAGGATTCCGAGCTCGTCCGTACGCTTTGATCTGGGATTTGCGGTGAGGTCTCCGGAGGCGGCGCTGCCCGCGGCGGATATAAGGCGGCTGATGGTCCTGCTCATGCTGCTGGACATTATGAAACCGATAAGCATAGCTATGAGGACGGCAAGGATTATAAAGATTACGGTAGTCAACAGTATCCTGTTCGCAGAAGCGTTTAATTCCGAGTCGGGTATCATGCCTACGAGAGAGTAGCCTGTTTCTCCGATTTTCGTATACGCCATGAGATAGTTTGTTCCGTTGTATGCTATGTTGTTGGAGCCTTCGATATTTTCCGAAGCCGCCAGGTTTTTATAAAAATCCTGTCCGGTGATATCGGAAGCCTTTTCAAGCTGATTTGTCAGATCCCTGCTGTCGGGGCTTATAAGGTGGATTTCTGATTTTTCTCCCAGATTTATATTATCAAGCATATTTTGTATGGCGTTTGTTTTCAGGTCGATAATAAGCAAGCCTATAATTTTATTTGAATTTATATTTTTAATTATTTTTACGGCTGTGATGGAATATTTATCTGAGCTGGTTCCTGTCATGCTGTCAAATTCTTCGTGTCTGCCCAGCCAGAGCACGCTATTGTCGGCTTCAATCGCATTCTTATATAATTCGCTTTTACTTATGGTCGCGAGATCGATTGTTTTTAATGAAGAAACCGAAGAGGAGAGGATGCTCTTGTCGTCATCGCCAATCAGATACATATCCTCGATATTTTTATCGGAGGTCTGGGCCTTGAGCAATCTGGTCTGAACCCTTGACCTCAGCTGTGCGATGGCCAGTATATCCTCGGGATCATATTCAAGCACATTGCCGCCGTAGTAATCCTGAATGTCCTTTTCGGTGAACAGCTGTGAGGCCATATTTTCCACTGTATTCATAACCACGTCAAGATATTTTCCGCTGCTCTGCATTGTAGAAACGGTAGAATTTTTTACAACCTCGGTAACGGCGCCGGATGTATTGACATAAGACAGGACACCCAGAGCTATGATCAGGACAACCGGTACAAGAAATGCCAGTATCAACTTAATCCGTATGCTTTTTAGTTTGAGAACGGCTGATACCAGGCCAGAAATAAATTCGACCGGTACCTTTAGAACATTTACTACTGCTTGTATGAACTTCATATTGTCTACCTCTTTCGTATGGATTTATTTGATATATTGTTTATAATTAGACAAAATTATGTAAAATCCTTCATGAAATACAGATATTATTTTTTTTGCGAACGACTATTCGCCATATTTCCCTTTTATTTCAAGATGACTTGGATTATAAATCCCTCCGTGCGAACAAAAAAATACCTTTTATTCCGGATTCAGGCCCGGCATAAAAGGTATTTTATCGGAAACCTTATAAATTAATGCAGCTTGAAATTTGAAATCGAATCCTTGAGCTCCTGAGCCTCATTTCCGAGCTCCTCGGCGAAACGGGCCAGCTCCTCCACGCTGGAAAGCTGCTCCTGGGTGGAGGCGGTGACTTCCTGGGAGGAGGCGGCGGTTTCCTCGGAAACCGCGGAGATATTCTGTATGACGTTGATGGCGAATTCCTTGTTTTCCTCCATATCCGCTATAAGAGACATGATATGCTCCACTCTTCCCGTGAGCGCCGTCATCGATTCCATTATCCCCTTGAATATGCTGGTCGTATCGACCACCGCATCGTTTTGCGATTTCAGTATCGCTTCGGTTTCGGACGCCTTTTCGACCGCCTTGGCGGTCTGGTCCTGCGTGCTCTTTATTATGGAAGAGATTTCACGCGTCGCATTCATTGACTGCTCGGCAAGCTTGCGGACCTCGTCCGCCACTACGGCAAAGCCCTTGCCCATTTCACCCGCTCTGGCGGCTTCTATCGTGGCGTTCAGCGCAAGCAGGTTGGTCTGGTCGGCAATGCTGCTGATAACCCGTACGATTTTTCCTATCGATTTGGAGTGAAGATTCAAGGACTGTATGTCGGACAGGATATCGTTTGCCTTAGAAGTTGTTTCACCCGCTTTTTTATCCAGGTAGTTGATTGCATTGAGGCCCTTCTGCGTCATTCCCATGGTGTTACGGGTCAAGTCGCCTATAGTCCTTGCATTATCGGAGACAGTGTTGATTTGCTGCGCGAGAAGCGAAATTTTTTCAGCGCCCTGCTCGGCGTCGGATGCCTGTGCGGCTGCGCCGTGGGATATTTCCTGGATGGCTCTGGAGACTTCGTGCGATATGAGCGATACCTGGTTTGAAGTGCCTGCGACGGTTACTGCGGACTCTGCCACCTTCTCGGAGGTGTCCAGCGTTTTCTCTATCAGGCTTCTCATGCTGTAAATCATTGAATTTATACTTTTTGTAAGTATGCCAAGCTCGTCCTTTCTTCTGGATACGGGGCTTAAGGAAAGGTCTCCGCCCACGGCACGGTCCGCGGTTTTTATGAGCCGGTTTATCGTCCTGCTCATGCTGTTGGACATCACGAAGCCGATTAGCATGGCCACGGAGACGGCGAGGACAATAAACAGAATGGTTGTTAAGGCTATCTTCTGCGCCGAGGAATTGAGATTGGAATATGGAATCAGTCCGATCAGCACATAACCCGTTTCTTCTATTTTAGAATATGACATGAGGTACTGAGCTCCGTTATAGTCTATAATTTCCGAAGCTTCATAGCTCGCCGATTCCCTGATTTGTTTGAAAAAGCCGAGGCTCGTGATATCCGAAGCACCGGTATCCTTTAAGCCGGCCGAAAGGTCTTTGTTATCGGGACTGACAAGATGGATCTCGGATTTTTCACCCAGGTTTATACCGTCAAGCATAGTTTGAATTGCGTCGGGTTTGAGGTCGATAACAAGCAGGCCGATGGGGACGTTCGAATTTATATTTTTTACCAGTCTGACCGCAGAAAGGGAATAAGTCGAGTCGGAAGAGCCGATCAGCTTGTCCAGCTCCTCGTGCTTTCCTATCCAGATTGTATTTCCTGCGCCTGCAACGATCTTTTTATACAATTCGGTATCCTTGAGCAATTCAATATTGAACTGTTCCGTGATGGATACATTCGCTGCATACGTAGTCCGATCTCCGTTTCCTATAAGGTATATGCTGGATATGCTTTTGTCGGAGGACTGCGCATTGACCAGCCTGCCCTGCACCTTAGTCATTATTATATTGAGCGCAAGAAGGTCGTCTGAATCGTATTCCAGGGAGTTGCCGGCCAGAAAGTCCTGGATATCGCTTTCGGTCAGCAGCTGAAAGGACAGGTTCTCAATGGTATCCATCAGCAGGCTCAGATATTTCCCGCTGCTTTGCATGGTTGAAACGGTGGATTGCTTGGCCAGGCCCGTAACGGCGCCGGACGTATTAAGATAGGATATAACGCCAAGAGATATGATAAGCAGAACCGGTACGAGAAAGGCAAATATCAGCTTCTTCCTGATTTTTTTTGAATTTGTGACAACGCCGAAAAGTCCGATGAAAAAGCCGGCGGCGGCTTTCAGCGCATTCAGGAGAATTTGTACGTACCTCATTTTCCACACCTCTTTCGATTAAAAGCATATAATTACTTTGAAAAATTATTATTATTATATAAATTAGACAAAAAATTGAAAAGTCCTGCGTTGTTTATATATATATTTAACAAAAAAATCGACCGGAGACGACAGGTAAAAACCAGTAGTAAATGATGAGAAATTATGGTATAAATAGAGTTGGGGGTGGAAGCAAAATGGCCAGTAAGGCACAAAAGAAAAAATATAAGCTTAAAGCGAAAAGCAAAAATAAACACCGTAACGAAATTAACGGCATATTGCTGCTTGCACTGGGAGTACTCCTGCTTTTAAGCTTTTGTCCCGGGGATATCATCGGTCTTTTCGGAAATTTCATCAAGAATACCCTTCTTGGTGTACTGGGTTTTCCGGCGCTCCTGATACCTCCCGTCATTCTGGTGTATTCGGCATATATAATAAAGAAACGGGAGGAGCAGCCCGCAGCGAACAGGGTGGTATACGCCGTCCTGCTTTTCCTTTTGATTTCGGCGCTTATACAGACAGGCCATTACAAGCCCGAGGACTACAACAACCTCAAGCCTGTCGAGAGCATCCGGCGGTTTTATGAAGACGGTACGAAGCTGATCGGCGGAGGGGTTTTCGGCGGATTGATCAGCCTGCCCTTCCTTTTGACGTTCCGTACGGTGGGCACTATCATAATACTTACGGCGCTGTTCATGGTTGACGTTATCCTGCTTACCAACGCCTCAATCGCTAATTTTATAAAAAACCTGAGGCTCCTCTTTGTCAGGGGAAAGCCGGCGGATAAGGGTAAGAGCGTAAAAGCAGGGAAATCTAAAAACGAAAACGCTTATCTTTCGGATGACGGACCCGAGGTGGTAGGCGATGACGATAACCTTTCGCTTCAATTCACACCCAAGCCTAAAATTATTGATTTCAAAGTCGAAAAGGATTCGCGGGAGCTCAAGGAAAAAACTCCGCTGAAAAGAAACCCCAAACCGGAGCCCGCGGCCTTCGTCGAGGAGGATGAAGCCGAGGCTACAAACCTTGTGATAAAGGACTTCAAAAAGAAAAGCGCAAAGTCTGAAGCAGGCGATGCCGGGAAAAACGCAGCTGAGGGCCGGGCGCCGGAAAAGAAAGCCGCGCCGGTGGAAATGATACCGCAGACGGGAGGAAATGCGGTACAGTACAGATACCCCTCCTTTGACCTGCTGAACGAGGAGACGGACACCGGCGGAAATTCAAAGACCTACAGGAACCAGGTGCTGGAGGGCGCAAAAAAGCTTGAGGAAACGCTTGCCAGCTTCGGAGTATCGGCTAAAGTCATTAACGTGACAAGAGGACCTACCGTTACGCGCTATGAGCTCCAGCCGAGCGCAGGAGTCAAGGTAAGCAGGATAGTAAATCTTGCCGACGATATAGCATTGAATCTCGCGGCCTCTGGGGTAAGGCTTGAAGCGCCCATTCCCGGAAAGGCGGCGATAGGCATCGAGGTGCCGAACAAGGAAGTAAACATGGTCCTGGCAAGAGATGTGCTGGAATCGCCGGAGTTCAGCCAGCATCCGTCAAAGCTCGCTTTTGCCATAGGAAAGGATATTTCGGGCGAATGCGTTATCGCGGACATAGCCAAAATGCCCCATCTGCTGATCGCGGGAGCCACGGGCTCGGGGAAGAGCGTCTGCATAAACAGTCTTATAGTAAGCCTGCTTTACAAGGCTTCGCCCGAGGAGGTCAAGCTCCTCATGATCGACCCGAAGGTGGTCGAGCTGGGCATATATAACGGCATACCGCATCTTCTGATACCCGTCGTAACGGAGCCTAAAAAAGCGGCGGGGGCTTTGAACTGGGCCGTACAGGAAATGGTGAACCGGTACAAGCTGTTCGCTGACAAGGCCGTGAGGGACCTCAAGGGCTACAACGAGCTGATGAGGAAGACCGGCGAGCAGCCCGTGCTTCCGCAGATCGTGGTTATAATAGACGAGCTGGCCGACCTGATGATGGTCGCCCCGAACGACGTGGAGGACGCCATATGCAGGCTGGCGCAGATGGCAAGAGCTGCCGGGATGCACCTTGTCATAGCGACGCAGAGGCCTTCCGTGGATGTAATCACGGGTGTGATCAAGGCAAACATTCCGTCGAGGATTTCCTTTGCGGTATCCTCTCAGATAGATTCAAGGACCATCCTGGATATGGCAGGCGCTGAAAAGCTGCTCGGCAGGGGCGACATGCTGTTCCACCCGGTCGGGAAGCCCAAGCCGGTAAGGCTCCAGGGAGCCAACATAACCGACGGCGAGGTGGAGAAGGTCGTGGAATTTGTCAAGGCTCAGTGCAATACGGTGTATGACGACGACATCATGGAAGAAATAAACAGCGGGGACAACGCGCCTAATAATCCCGACGACGACAGCGACGAGCTTCTGCCGAGGGCAATCGAGCTTGTGGTTGAAGCGGGCCAGGCGTCCGTGTCGCTTATACAACGCAAATTCAAGGTCGGCTATGCAAGAGCCGCAAGGATCGTGGATCAGATGGAGGCAAGGGGGATCGTAGGCGGTTTCGACGGCAGCAAGCCGAGGCAGATACTTATATCAAAACAGCAGTGGCAGGAGCTGCAGATGGCAAACAAGGAATGACGTCCGGTACGGGAGGTTCGCCGATGTCGGTTGTTAACGGTTTTTTTATTGCTTTGATGCTGCTATTACTGGCTTATACCTGTTACAGGATCTTTAAAAGAAAAGGCCTGTTAATGCTTCTGTCCCTGTGTGCGCAGATATTCGCGCTGTGCATAGCCGTGCTGAGCTTTTTCAACGACGTTCAGGCCTTGAACCTAATACAGGGGGGCTTTCTGCTGTTCGGAATCGTAACGCCGGTGATTTTTGTAATAATCGACTACGTAAAAATGATGAGGAAGATAAGGGAGCACGGAGTTTACGAGGGTTTTGTGGAGGCCGCTCCGCAGGAAAGCGCCGCGGAGAGGACCGTTTTTCTGCCGATGGAGGCCGCCAATCCGCCGGCCGGCGAACTTCAGACGGGAGAGCTGCTGAAGGACATCGAGCTGGACCGGGAGGAGCTTTCCAGGAATCTTAAAAAGAGCCTGAACCACGCTCATGCCTGCATAACCTCCAAGGATTATTCGGGCGCCTATGAAACATATTCCGTAATGGTGAAATTGATAAGCAGCTCCGCGCTGCATTTCAATCTTGGAAATGTGTGCTGCTACCTGGGTAAATGGGAAGAAGCGGTCAACTGCTATAAAAAAGCCTTCGAGCTGGCCTCAAAAAGAAAGGACGCCGGTTCAGGGAGTCCCGGGGCCGGAGACAGGCCCTCGCCTGACAGTGCCGCCGCGTACGACAGGGATGTTGAATGTACGATGCATTACAATCTCGGCAACGCGCTTTTTATGCTGAAAAAGTATGAGAAGGCCATAAAAAGCTTTGAAAAGGTCCTGAAGCTCAACCCCTCACATACGGCGGCCCAGGAAAACCTTGCACTGTGCCATATAGGAGCGGGCGAAAGGGAAAAGGCCCTGGAATACTTCAAGACCGCTGTGGCTTTAGACAAGGACAATATAAAGATTCACGGCGTCCTGGCCGGACTTCTGTCCGAGATGGGGCGGTACCAGGAGGCGGAAGATGAAATAAACG
>JAEZJL010000338.1 GCA_023415815.1 Bacillota bacterium
TCAGAATACCTACCGGCCTGTTTACATAGAGGGCGAAGCCGTACTGCGTCCCCAGCTTGGCGTAAAATTTGTCCTTCATTATCAGGCCGGGAAGCTTGTCGTCGTCCACAACGGGCAGGCCGTACAGCGAGGGATTGTTATTGAAAATATCGAGTATGCTGGCTCCGGTGTGCGAGGACTTAACGGACAGGCTCTTGCGGCAGATGTCGCCGACGAAGACCGCGGCGGGCTTGTTCAGGTACAGCTCCTTTTTTTTATCGTTTCTGACCTTTATGTGACACACCAGCCTGTCGTCGATAGCTGCGAGCTTCTCGGCGGGTCTTTGTATGTAGTAGCCCTGGCCGTAATCGATGCCGATTTCGATCAGGGAATTCAATTCGTTTTCCGTTTCAATTCCTTCGGCGATAAGCTTTATGTCCGTGACCAGGCAAAAGTCGTAAAAGGTTTTTATCAGAGCGTATTTGAGGCCGTCCTTGTCGATGTCCCTGATCAGGTTCATATCAAGCTTGATAAAGTGCGGGTGGATCTCGGTGATGAGCTTGAGGCCGGAATATCCCGAGCCGGTATCGTCGATGGCGATTCTGTAGCCCTGGTCCTTGTAGTTGTCGATGATTTTTTTGAAGCTCCTTATATCGACGACCGAGTTTTTTTCCGTGATCTCGAAGACCACATTCTCCGGGTTTATGTTGAACTCCTTAAGAAAGTCCTTGGTAAAGCCTTTTTTAAATTTGTCGTCGTCAATAATATGAGGATCGACATTCAGGAAGATGCAAAAAGACGGATCGTTTTTCGACATGTTCTCCAGAGCCTTTATCCTGCACAGAAGCTCGAGCTCCCAGAGCCTGCCGTACAATCTCGCAAAGTCAAAGAGCTTTTCCGGATTGTTGAAAACCGAATTGGCCGGCCCCCTGCTGAGCGCTTCATAGCCGAGCAGCTCGCCGTTTCTTAAAGAGATGATGGGCTGGAAGACGGTTTTTATGTCCCCGTCCTGCAATATCTCCATAAATTCATCACCCAAGTCCTTGTCCAGCAATAGGTTGTTATATGACAAATCCGACATATCATAGTTGATTTCGCTTTTAGCCTCATCCTTTATATTTAGTACTGTTGCTCCCATTGTGCAATCCTCGCGTGTCCGACTTTTTTATTGAGCTGTGTTTCCTTTTCATATACCTTGAAACCGTTTATAAAAACCTTTTCTATAAAAGGCTTTCCGTTAGACTCCCTGACAAGCACCAGATCTGCGAGCTTCCCGCACTCTATGGAACCCAGTCTCCTACCAATGCCCAGAGCAGAGGCAGGGTTTATGGAGACCTTTCTGAAGGCTTCGGCCATGTCCATATTATATGTGTGATACAGGAGAAATACGGCGTTTATCAAGGATGCGGGGGAGTTTTCCGAGCACAGCATCTGTGCGGACCCGTTTATTACCGCATCCGTTACATCGCTTTTTTTCTCATTAAAAATACTGCGCACTATATCGGGTGCGCCTACGAGCACCGACATGCCCGACTGCGCCGAATCCGCCTCTTCGGAGACCTGCGGGAACTCAAGTATCTTTATGCCCAGCTTCTTCATATAGTTGATCCGCGAATATGAGCTCTCCCCAAAGGCTGCAATGCGTATCTCGTACTTGCGGGCCTTTTCCGCCACCAGATCGATGAAATCGGATATCCTGAGCAGCTCGTTTTTCTGGCGGCGCCTGTCCGGGCTGCTGCCGCACGCGCTGTCAGGCGCCATAATGGATATCAGCTGCAGCTCCCTTGCGGCGATAAGCTTTTCCAGCAGAGGAAAGGAGATGTCGTCGTTGATGTTGTGAAGGACGTGGATGCAATGGCGTATCGAGCTGTTTTTTTTGAGCCGGCTAAATCGGGTCTCTTCCCGGCTTGTGCCTTCAAGCGAAAGCATACCTGCGTTTCCGGCGCCGGAGGAAAAAGTGTGGTATACGGTGGTTATCCCATTGCTGACCAGCTTGTTGTCAAGCGCTTCAAAAGCCGTTTCCAGCGGAAGGGGAAGATTGTCTCCGGGATCGATCTCTCTTTCCAGCGCGGTGCTGAACATATCGACCATCCCCGGAAAGAGCCATTTATCCCTGCCGTCTATGACGCTGCAGCTTCTGTGGAGCTTTTGCCGGGACGAGGGCTCGATAACGTCAATAATGCCCTTTTTAATGTATATAAAGCCGTTTTCCAGCACCTCATACGGAGTGACTACCTTCACATTGTTTATTACAAAGGAATTCATGCATACAGCTCCTTGCGCTGGTTCTTCCATTTTGCCGATATATCGTCCTCCAGCCTGCTTATAAGCGGCGCGAGGCTTGAAACAATCGGGTGGCAGCCCCACATAACGGCATCTATAACAGCCGCGTAATAGGCTCTTTCATGGTTGTCGCCCCGGACGCAGCCCATGCCCGGAAAGCCGTCGATTTCCACCTCGCAGTAGGTTGCCTGCTGCTGTACCGTATGCATAAACGCTGTTTCATCCGTGAACATATGGCTCGTTACCATAGCGCCCGTTTCGGGCTTTGATAATATTTTCAGCGGCAGCTTCTCCGTAATGCGTTCGCATATCTCCCTGAGGATGTCCAGGCTGCCTTCATCCGCATAATACATGTAATCCATGTAAAGCCTCCTGCTTGAGCAAATTATATATGGATTTTACATTTTGCTTGTTGTATTTGTATTATAAAAGTGTAAAGAATTGTTTACCGAATAGTAAAATGAAAAATAAAATTTCTACATAATAAATAAATATATCTATATTTTTTTACTGTTCTTGCTTTTTTTTAACCGATATAATATACTTTCGTTAGGCGACATAAACCAAAAGTCTACATTGTATACCCAAAATTGACATATTACGCGGCTGTGTAGAAGCAACACGGCCGGTATATAAATATCCTGATAGAAGGAGAAGAAAAAATTGTTTACAAAATTAAAATCAGGTCTTATGCTGAAGATCATTGTTCCCGCAGTATTGATACTTATCGTGAGCCTTGGAGCTTCGACCGTAATCACCTATTTTAAAATGGGCGGCACCCTGGACGGGCAAATGAAGCAGTTTGTCGCTTCAAATCTGGATTCCATCATAAACCAGATTCGGCAGGATGAGAAATCCTACTCCCTGACAAGAGATCAACTATACAAGGACCTCGGGTCGAAGGCGAAGGCTCTGGCGGAGATAGTTGCAAGCAATCCGGCCAGCCTCTCGAACGCCAGGATGACGGAGCTTGCAAAGGTCCTTGATGTGGACGAGATACATATAACCGATGAAAAAGGACTGATAAAGTACAGCACCGTCGCCGAATTCGTAGGGTACGATTTTGATTCCTCCGACCAGTCCAGGCCTTTCATGCAGGCGCTGGCAGATAAAAGCTTCATGCTGATCCAGGACCCCACGCCCAGGGGCGTCGATAAAACGCTGTTCCAGTACGCCGGCGTTGCGAGGCAGGACTTGCCCGGCATCATCCAGGTCGGGGTCGCGCCGAAGACGCTTGCGGAGCTTCTGGACGATCTGTCGCTCAGCAGCGTAATAGCCGGCTCAGAGATCGGGAAGAGCGGTTTTGCAATATTGACGGATAAAGACGGTAAAATAATATATCATAACGACAAAAGCATTATAGGAAAGAATCTCAGCGACCTTGGCGTGGATGTCGATTTGTCGGCAGATTCCGGGGAGCTTTATTACGACTATAACGGAGAATCAAAATACCTGCAGTATAAAAATGTCAGCAGCTACAAATTGCTGACGACCGTTTTCAGGTCGGAATTTTTAGGCCCGCTGTATACCATGATCAGGGACCTCCTGGTAATCGAGCTTGGAGTTGTCCTGCTGGGCATAATAGCTACCTTTTTAATCATAAGGCGCACTATCCTGCTGAAAATAAAAGCCGTAGAGGGACTTATCGATAAAACCGCAAAATTCGACCTGGCCGATGATTCAAGCTTCAACTACCTCCTCAGATCCAACGATGAGATTGGAGTAATAGCCAGGGCTGCCGCGTCAATGAGGAAGGCGCTCAAAGAGATAGTCGAAAACATAAGAAAGCAGTCGGAAAACCTGCTATCCAGCTCGGAAAATCTTGCATTGGCCGCTAACGAGTCCTCCGCCTCAGCGGAAGAGGTGGCGCACGCGGTCGACGGACTTGCAAAAGGGGCGTCCGAGCAGGCGAGGGAGGCTCAAAACGGTTCGGAAAAGCTTGCGTCGCTTTCGGATGAGATCGGCACCGTTGCCGACAAGGCCAGCTCTATCGAACAAAAAACCCTTGTGGTTAGCGAAGCCAACAATACAGGTAAAAGATCCCTGGAAAACCTGAAAGAGAGGTTTGAGAAGAATATAACGAATACGGTGAAGGTGGGCGCGATCGTCGGTAATCTTGCGGACAAGTCCGGAGCCATCGTCCGGATCATCGAAACCATAGAGGACATAGCCACGCTCACAAACCTGCTGGCGCTCAACGCCGCAATAGAAGCCGCCAGGGCCGGCGATGCGGGAAAAGGCTTCGCCGTGGTCGCAGATGAGATAAGGGGTCTGTCCGAGAAGA
>JAEZJL010000350.1 GCA_023415815.1 Bacillota bacterium
CAATAAGACGCATCCCCCAAAACTATATAAGCAAACGACATCAGGTGCTGGCCGCGCTCATCCTCCGCCGGTATTTCTGTTTCCTGCACAAGCTGCTGTGCGCTGCGCAGGCGACGATCCGCTTCGGTAATTTGATTGGTCCTGTAGTACAATATTGAAAGGCCGGCATTGCAAACAGCCGTTTCTAAATCCAAGTAAGGTTCTCCGATGGTTTCTTTTGCGTCGTTAATACAAGCGTTTGCCTCCAGCATATATTTTATTGCCTCGTCTGTCTTACCCAGTCTGTCTGCAATACCCGACATGGCGTTGCATATATATGCCTTCTGGTATAAGCCGTCTCCGCCATGGGTGAGCCTGAGTGCGGCTTCAACCGCGTCGTAAGCCTTTTGTTCATATTCCCGGGCTTTGCCCCACTCCTTTTTCACAGTATACAGGATGCTTGCTATACGGTAATGCTCTGATTTTGTATACTCCGACCATGATGCTTTTTGCAGTTCTTCCGCATTGCTGTTTGAAAACACCGTATTGAAGAGCTTTCCGGGGAAACTGCCGCCGGCTCCGCTTTGTTTTTCTGCAGCCTCCTTACGGCCCGCCTCATCCCACAGTGAAAAGCACATCCCGAAATACCTTTCGGCAGCTTTGATATCCCCCATACGCAGGTAAGCTCTGGCGCACTCCGAGTAAGTATTTATAATTTCGTGCAATACCTCCTGTGACACATCCTCTTTTTGTATGCTGCTTAATATATCGGCGTTTCCTTCCAGTACCCCTTTCATGACCGGCAGGCTGCCATGGGTATATTGCAGACCTAACAGCATCTGCGAAGTGATATCGGAGGTCCAGTATATGACTCTTTCCCTGTGGTAATCCGCCCACTTGTTTGCCGCCTGGGCCTGTGTGCTTAAAGCATCCAGCTTTTCATTCAACCCTACGGCTGCGGAAAACCGGTCGTTATAGATCATTCTGAAGGCAAAAAACAAGGCAATCATCATGATATAAAGCGCTAAGCTTCTGAAGAGCAGCTTTCTGTAGTGCAGTTCGCCCAGGCGGGTCTCATCCAGCTGCAGCAGGACGGAGACAATCCGTATGTACTCGGTTTTTAAAAGGTTCAGCGTATCGCGGCTGCTTTTTCCCGCTACATCGATCAACCTGAACTGCTGCTCGGCAGTGCCCGCCTTCATCCGCTCGTAGATATCCTTGAGGGGGTTCGGCAGCGACGCTTCAATCGTGTCCTGTATATGCAGCACAATAATCCTGTCGGCGCTTGACTTTTCAAGGAAATACGACACTTCACGTTCAATATACACGGATTCGGCAGTAAAAGAGGAGCAGATGACAACCAGAAATTCAGATTCGTCCAATGAGGTGTATATGCTGTCAATTAAATTGTTTGTGGTCGGCAATTCGGCCCTGTCCCTGAAAATGCGGCGGATGTTTTTGCGTCCGCCTTTCAATACCCCGGGCAGTCTGAAGTTCTCCAGATGCCTTTGGAGCCTGGTTGCAATGGCCATATCCAGAGGCTTGTGCCGATAACTTATGAAGGCGTTAAACTTTTTTTCATTCTCCGGCATCGCTGTCCCCCTCTTTTACGCTATAGCAATATCCAGGTTAACTTCAGCAGATCAACGGTTGTCTGCTCTTCCTCGCCGTTTTGGGCGTTGATGTAGGTAACGGTAACGGTCGGGTTGTTGGAGAATTCGCTGTATTCCCTGTACCGGTTCACCAGATCGCCGAACTGATTAATGTCTTCAAATGTCTGGCCCTCTATGGCCAGTATGATATCTCCCCGCTTCAGAGCGGGCCGTCCGTCCTGGAAAGGCTCCTGGTCCGCGCATACATAGACGATGTACAGATTCATGCCGTTATCCATAAATGCTTTTCCCAGTTCCGCATAATAAGATACAAAGTCGAATTCTTCCTCAAACAGCAGCTCGAAAGACGCGAGCAGCTTGCCGTATTCCTCCGCGCGTTTATGGACGCGAAGATAGGACAAGGTCTGCGCAAGCTCGGAGCAGGTGGCGTAAACATCGTTTGCCCTTTCAGCGCTGCCGTTATCCATGGCTTTGTAATCTTTTGAAGTCCTTGTTTTCATCATTTCCAGAATCTTATCCTTCGCCTCGGGTTTGTCCTGGCTGCGTTCCAGCTCGTCCAAAACGTCGGTATAAAGCCTGGTTACGCTGTATGTGGAAAGCTCCTCCAGGCGTCCGACCTCTTCCGTTTTCACCCTGGCCTGAGCCTCCTCGGCAAGCACCGTCTGTTCTTTTTTTTCTACGTCTTTTATAAATGAGTAAAGCGATATGAATATAAAAACGCCAATAAAAGCAGTTGCTGCGAACAGAATCGTCATTTTCTGCATAGCGCTGTGGTAATGCCTTCTTCGCAGGTCGTCGAAGGTGCATCCCAGCATGGGGGCGAGCAACCTGAGACGTTCGGTTTTAAGCAGCTTGAAAGCCTCCTGCAGCACCGGCGCGCTGATGTCGGCGGCAAGCGGTTCTATTTCATATAACTGCTCCTCATACTCCTGGCGCTCTTCAGACCATACGCTTTTTACAGCCTTGCGGACAAGGTCCGGAAAGGATTCCTCCGGGCTGCCGCCGATGAGCATGGTCAGGATGCCGTTTCCCTTTTTCAGCTGCCAGAAATAGTCCAGTATGTACATCGCTCTTGCTGACTTAACCAGCTCGGGCGAACATAAAACGATAAGAAAGCGGGATTTTTGCAGCGCATCAAGAACAGACTGCTCAGGCGGCACATCCGACGCCTGGCCGGGATCCGTAAAGACGGACCTGCAATAGGACCGGGCATTCATCCTGCTGATGTTGCCCGGGATCTTATACTTTTCCAGCTCCAGCTTGAGTCTTCCGGCAATAATGCGGTCGCCGGGGAGTGCCGCATGGCAAATAAAAGCGTCAAAGGCCTCTTCATTCATATTCGGCTCCCTGTACTATTTTATATCCTGCAAAACCGAGTATCTCTCCCATTTTTATTATCTGATCCATGTCCAGCTCCTGATAAGAAGGATTCTGGCTGAAATGCCGGGTAACCCCTTCTAGCTCCTCCCATCCGACAAGGCACGCATGACGCATGGACGCCGCATCCTTTGCCCTTTTGGCATTACCGGTATCCGACAGCGCCCAGGTAGTCCATCCGTTTGCAAAATGGAAGGCGTTCCAGCGTAAATGCTCCAGCTTCGCGAGGTTGGTAAGCCTTTCAGGCGTGAGATAGTTTTCCAGCGAAACGGCAGGCAAAGGAGAGCTTTCAGGCGCGTAATCCAGACCTAAAAGGCGCAGCTTGGTCCTGATATGAAGCGCCGAGGAGCGGTTGGATTCCTTTGTGAACAGGTCCAGCTCGTGCCAGTTGTCTTTTTCCTCTCCGTACAATTTATTATAATACCTGTTGATTGCCTTGGCCATTTTGTCCATCTGTTCGTGAATAATTACGTCCTTGTTATATATATTCTCAGGCTCGCCAAAATAACATACGGGATTGGCAGAACCCTCGCCGGGCGACTGAAGATACTTGCTGCTGCAGCGGATATGCGCGGCAATGACCATTTTCGTACCGAGCCTCCTGCGTTTTAAGAGCCTTTGCGCTTCCGCCGCTATTTTTAAGTTCAACTCGCTGTCGTCAAGGGAAACAAGCAAATAATCCAGGCTGTCAAGCTGCTTATTTAAAATGTTAAAAAATTCTTCGCCCGGAATATCTGCTTCCGCCAATTTTATGTTGTATTTGGCAAACATTTCGGGGTATCTGTTTTTCATAAAGCCGGCAGCTTCGGAAAGCCCTTCGTCAACCACAAGGGCAGAGAATTCCCGTCCGACAAATTGAGCGCAGTAAACACTCTTTCTCAGCGCTTCCATACCGAATTCATTTGCCCCGATAATCATAATTCTGATGCCGCTTTTTGAAACGGCCTTTCCGGTGTCGATTTCAATCTGCCTGTGAACGGGATAGGCTTCCAAAAGCTGTCTTGCGGCAATATCCGCCTCGTTTATCAGGGTATATTCGTACTTGGTGTCGTTTTGAGCATTTTTCTTTTCAAACATGCCGCATTCGTGATCCGCGTCCGCCTTGACATAAAGCTTTAAATGCTCTGCGGAAGCGTTGTTCCGTTTGGCCGCGTCCATCATCATAAGAGCGCTGCGTATATTATGCCGGCTGTTGTCTGCCAGCATAAATGCGTAAACCGCATTCCTGAAAATGCGGCGCGGCATGCCGAGGTTGCTTGTCCCCAGCTTTTCCGGCGGATAGCTGAGCAGTATACAGTTATAGATTCTGATTTTTTTTTGCAGCTCTTCCATCTCCGGAGTGTCATGTTTTGCCTGCTCGTCAATGACGATGACGCAGTCGCGTTTATTTTTTTTAATATCCCGGATCAGTAAAACTGAACTATCATTCAATCCGCAAAATATGTAATAGTTTTTGCTGCCGGAAAAAAACAGCTGTAACCTGCCGATAAACCGGAACCCGAAGGAAGAGAGGATAAACATGATGAGGATTGTCATCGCATAGAAATTTACCGCCCAGAATACAAGCTGATAGAGCTGATGCTGTTTTACCGAATCGCTCATGTCGGGGAAATCATTTTCAAAAACAAACATGCGCGTCGTACTGAAGACCGCGTGCAAAGCGCTGCGGAGGCTGTATACGAAGCCTCCGCCCGAAGCGGCCTCGGCCGGAGCGGAAAAGGTATATCCGTAAAGATACACGGCAAAGCCGGTTACGGCGGCGATAAACAGCAGCAAGAATTTATGCTTCTCAAAGAATTTATAATGTTTGGCCAGAATTAAGCAGCTTGCAAAAAGCAGAATTATTGCAAATGCGGATGAAACAAACATGTACGTCATACCCTCATCACCTCATTTATCGGCATCTGTGCTTCTACTTCGCATTTTCATGCATGCATTATAAAAGCGTCCCGAATTGAGCCGTTATTGTCCCCCCTGTGCAGGAAGGGAGCCAGGCTGATTCTTTCGTTCTAAAAGCCACAATGCTATAATTATACCCTACATCCCCTTCCGTTTAAAGATGAATCTCTTTTTTCAACCCTGTCATACTTGGTAAGAAACCCGAACCCAATTATGCTGGTAGTAAAAATCATCTGACAGGCCCTACCAGCTTCCAGCAGCAGGTGCGACAGCGGGGGACGGTTCTACTTTTGTCGCATTACAGGGGCGGTGCGAGTGTAGGTGCAGGGCAGGGCTTTCAGTGGAATGCCGGGTATAAATATTATCGGATTTTCTTCCCCGCGGCATTGTATAAAAGGGGACGGCAGGCCTTAAGCCCCGTCCCCGATAATACTTCCGGACCGGTTATACGGTAATCTTGTTGGGGTTCAACAGCCTGAGCCTGCTGCGCAAAAAGTCCACGACAGGCTCCCCGAGCTCGGGAAGAACGTTCCTGAAATACGTGGCGTCCGGATTTCCGCCCTCGGCTATTTTTGTTATCGCATGCTTGTAGCTTTGATAAACCGCGGCGTCGAATTCGGTAAAGATGTTGAACTTGCTCATGCCGAGATTGACGGACTGCTGAATCTGTTCGTCCGGTATCCCCGAACAGCCATGCAGCACAAGCGGAATAGCAAGCTTGGCACGAATAGCCTTGATGCGGTCGAAATCGAGGTTAGGCTCCTTTATGTATGCGCCGTGCGCATTCCCGACGGCAATCGCAAGGGAGTCGCAGCCCGTGCGTTGTACAAATTCCATAGCCTGCTCGACGGAAGTATAGTTGTCCGAATTCACGATGTCGTCCAGATTGCTGCCCATGCCGACATGGCCCAGCTCCGCCTCAACGTCGATATTGAAAACTCTTGCGGTCTTTACCACTGCCGACGTCATTACCACGTTTTCTTCAAAAGGGAGCGCCGATCCGTCCACCATGATTGAGGGAAACCCATCGCGGATACCTCCTATGGCAATGTCATAGCTCTTGGAATGATCCAGGTGGATCGCTACCGGTACGGCGGCTCTGTCTGCCAGATCCTTTGCCATGTGTGACAGGAACCGGATTGGAACCCATTTGTCGAATCCCGGCGGCACCATCACGATTACGGGAATCTTTTCCCTCTCCGCCGCAGTGATGATCCAGTTTATGGAGTCATAGCTGAATGCATTAATGGACGCCACGCCGTATTTGTTCTGCGTTGCGTGAATAAGAATGTCTTTCGTTCTGACCCTTGACATGATAACCTCCAGCCTTTCTACTTCAGTGAATAATAATTACAC
>JAEZJL010000362.1 GCA_023415815.1 Bacillota bacterium
GGCTTGAAGATACTCAAATTCATTCTGCAGCCCCTGGTTGAGAATTCAATTTTCCACGGATTCAAGAACTATAAATATGGCGGTGAAATCAGGATCCGGTCGAAAATCTCAGGCAAATACCTGGTAATTGAAGTTCAGGACAACGGTTCGGGAATCAACAAGGGAAAAAATGAAGCCGGCGAGAACGACGACGGAAAGATGTACAGCGGAATAGGGCTGAATAACGTTCATGAGCGTATAAGAATGTATTTCGGCTCCGAGTACGGGATTACTGTCAAAAGCGAAGAAAATGCCGGTACCTGTATAATACTCACGCTGCCGGTCATAGAAAACGAAAACCCCTCCTAAGCCTTTTGCATTTCCATACATTTGCAGCTGCATTCAGTAATGATCCTAAGAAAATCGTAACTGCATTAATTTTATTTACATGCCCTATATGCAATAATTATGTTGGCAGCAATAAATTTATCTATAGGAGGTAAATGTATGAAATTTGGTATTTACTATGCTTATTGGGAACAGGAATGGGAGGCGGACTACAAATACTATATTGAAAAGGCTGCGAGACTGGGCTTTGATATATTGGAGATCGCGGCGACCCCCATTCCCGGATACAGTGATAAGCAGCTGGCTGAACTGAAGGCCTGTGCGTCTGACTCCGGAATAACTCTTACGGCAGGGCATGGCCCAAATGCGCAGCAAAACCTCTCTTCCGCCGATCCGGCTGTTCGCGCCAATGCAAGGACTTTTTACACAGACCTTCTTAAGCGCCTTTACAAGCTGAATATTCATTTGATCGGCGGAGCAATTTATTCTTATTGGCCGGTGGATTATACGCAGCCGATCGATAAGGCGGGAGATTGGGGACGCAGCGTGGAAGGCGTGCGTGAAATAGCCCGGGTGGCTGAGGATTGCGGCGTAAGCTTCTGCCTTGAGGTTCTCAACCGGTTTGAAAATTATTTGCTGAACACTGCCGAGGAAGGGGTGGAATTCGTACAACAGGTAGGGCATCCCAGTGTAAAGCTTTTGCTGGATACTTTCCATATGAACATTGAAGAAGACTCGATGGGCGGAGCCATACGCACGGCCGGAGCCCATTTGGGACATCTTCATACGGGCGAGTGCAACCGCAGGGTCCCGGGCAAAGGGCGGATCCCCTGGGACGAAATCGGTGAGGCGCTGCAGGACATCGGTTATAATGGCGCTGCTGTGATGGAGCCGTTTGTGAGAATGGGCGGCACCGTGGGGTCGGACATAAAGGTTTGGCGGGATATCAGCCGCGGTGCGGACGAGGCCGGGCTGGACACGGAGGCACGGGACGCGCTTTCTTTTTCCCGCCGGATATTGGGAAATCGTAATCCGTTATGAAAAATCGTAATCCTGAATCATTAATAATATTTTTTTGATTATTTCTTCCGGAAGGTCAGCGGCATTAAAAAAAGCGCGATAATCCGTTTCGTAAAATCGTAATAGGCTCAATTTTATTTTTAAAACTGATATGACATAATAAAATTGAGTTCGGGACGCTTTGTGATTATTTAGATGAATAACAAGCTTGGAGGTATAAATAGATGGATATAAAGGAAAAGTTCATGCTCAGCGGGAAAAAAGCTTTTGTAACCGGCGGTGCGAGAGGGATCGGAAAAAGTGTTTCCATAGCGCTGGCACAGGCCGGAGCTGATATTGCAATCGTTGATACGATTATGGATGAGGCCGTGAAAACCGCAAAGGAGCTTGAGAGGTACGGAGTAAAAACGATTGCGGTCCATACCGACGTAACGGACCCCGAGGATGTAAATAAAATGATCGGCACGGTCATAGATGCTTTTGGGACGGTCGACATTGCATTTAACAACGCCGGGATATGCATTAATGAAAAAGCTGAGGATATGTCCTTTGAGGCGTGGAAAAAGGTGATAGACATAAACCTCACTGGCGTTTTTCTTACGGCGCAGGCAGCAGGCCGCATAATGATTAAAAATGGCGGGGGATCGATCATAAATACCGCCTCCATGTCCGGACATATCGTCAATTATCCTCAGCCGCAGTGCGCCTACAACGCGTCAAAAGCCGGAGTGATCATGCTTACGAAATCGCTGGCTGTTGAATGGGCGCCTTACAACGTCAGAGTAAATTGTATAAGCCCAGGATATATAGGCACAGATATGACACTGAAGGCAACGCAGTGGATACCGGGCTGGATCGAAGCGACGCCTGCGAGGCGTATGGGAAATCCCGAGGAATTGCAGGGAGCGGTTGTGTACCTTGCAAGCGATGCCGCTGCATTTACGACCGGTACCGACTTGGTGGTGGATGGGGCATTTACCTGTATCTGATTATGGTTTTAAGGCTCAAAGCCTTGAAATAGAAGGGGACCGTAGCATATGATGCGGCCGCCCGGAATAAATAATTAGGAGGAAGAAAAGATGAGGAAAGCCAGCTCAATCGCGCTCGCAATGGTTATGTGCTTGACATTGTTGTTAACAGGCTGCGGACAGCAAGCTCAGGAACCGGCCCCTTCAGATTCGCAACAACCGGCGGCTTCCACCGCGCCGGCTTCGGACAAAACTCCCGCCGCCCCTGTTACAATCAATATTGCATTGGCCAACAACCCCATTTCTCAAGCGATGGAGAAAATTGCAAAGGACAATTACAAGGCTGATGGCGTAACTGTTAACATTGCTGTTCTTCCTGAGAACGACCTTCGCCAGAAGCTCCTTACGGAAGCTTCGACCGGCGGCACTACTTACGATATGTTCTATATCGGACCCTATGAAGCTTTCAACTGGGCACAGAATGGCTGGCTTGAAAATCTGGAGCCGTACTTCAGCGCTTTATCTGCTGAAAAGCAAACCTGGTATGACCGCAAGGATCTTATCCAGGGTATGGTAGGCTCGCTTGCACTTGATGGGAAATCCTATGCACTGCCGTTCTACGGCGAAACATCCTTTATCATGTACAATAAGGAGCTGTTTGCCGCCAAAAACCTGACAATGCCTGATGAGCCCACATGGGACCAGATTTATGACCTTGCAAAGAAGGTAAATGATCCCGCAAACGGAATCGTTGGAATGACGATGCGCGGCGCTCCCGGATGGGGCATGAGCGGCGCTCCGTTCGTAACCATGGTCAACGCTTTCGGCGGCCGCTTCTATGATATGGATTGGAAGGCAACCGTTGATACTCCCGAGCAGAGAGCCGCCTGGCAGATGTACAAGAATATACTCCGCGATGCGGGCCAGAAGGACATTCTTTCCTACACCTACAACGAGTGCATAGCCCTCATGTCTTCAGGCAAATGCGGCATTTACTATGATGCCACCTCCATAGCCCCTCCCCTGGAAGCGGAAGGTTCAGCCGTAAAGGGCAAGGTAGGGTACGCAATGGCTCCTCACCAGAAGATGGCAACCAACACCTCATGGCTGTGGAACTGGGCAATGGGCATCAACCCGAAGGTAACCGACGAAAAGAAGCAGGCTGTATTCAACTTTATGCTCTGGGCTACTTCCAAGGATTATGTGAAGCTTACCACAGAGATCGATGCAACCGGTTCAAGCACGCCTCCGGCGTCGCGTTCGTCAACGTATACGCTTGATGCATATAAGGATGCTCCATATGCTCCGGCTACCTTGAAAGCTCTTGAATCCACAGATTTTACAAAACCGTGTATTGAACCGGTGCCATATGTCGGCTTGCAGTATGTCGCAATGCCCGAGTTTGCGGATTGGGGAACCAAGATGACGGAAAATCTTGCAGCCTTTGTTACCGACAAGATGACACTGGATGAGGCGATCAAAAGCACCAACGATCTTTGCAACCAGGTCGCTAAAGACGGCGGGTACCAGAAATAACGGCGGCAGTCAATAAAGTAAAATAACGGCGATAAAATGTCATACTCCGTGAACTTAAGCGGAGTATGACATTTAAATAATTTACCGGTAATCTTGAAGCACCGCAGCGCATTCATATATTTTGAAGGGGATAATATGAAAAAGATAAATTTTGACATGCTTTACGTATTGCCCGCGATAATCATCGTCGGTGTGATGACCCAGGTGCCCTTTCTGCTGACGCTGATCTACTCGACCTTGAGATGGAATCTTGCGCGGCCGGATTTGAAAGTCAAATTTGCGGGCATTGACAATTATTTGTATTTTCTTAAAAATCCCGAGTTTTACAGCATCGTTCTACAGACCGTTGTTTTAACTGTCGTGGCCCTTCTCTTATGTACGGTTTTCGGATTTCTGCTGTCGCTTCTTCTCGACAATGCGATACCGGGCATAAATATAGCAAGGACGCTCATCCTGGGGCCGTTCTTCGTCATGTCCACAGCCAGCGGCGTAATCTGGAAAACGACGATATTGAATACCACCTTCGGATGGTACGGAGTCATATTGAAAGCTCTGGGCTTTGCGCCTGTCGACCTTCTGAGCTACTATCCCATTCCGGTGATTGCGCTGTTGTTTGTCTGGCAGTGGATGCCGTTTTTCGTATTGATTATTCTGGCAGGCTTGCAGGGTATTTCAGGTGATATTGTTGACAGCATGAAAGTGGACGGCACCAATTGGTTTCAGTCCACCTTCCTGATCAAGCTCCCGATGATATCGCTGCACATCAGCGTCGCTGTAATGCTGGGTCTGATTTTCATTGTAAAGGAATTCGGTCTGATTCTGGTCACGACGGCAGGCGGGCCGGGAAACCGCTCATACACACTGCCGTATGCCGTATACATGCAGGTTTTCAGTGCATCAAACGTGGGCAGGGCAGGCGCTCTGGCCACAATAACGGCCGTAATCTTTTTGGTTGTAATCAACATTCTGTACAAGTCCATCAAGAAGCGCACGGCTGTATATGAATAACAGGGGGTATATGCGATGATTCAGACAGAGGAAATTATCAGCGTACGGCACTCGCTAGGAAACAGGGTCAGATATAAGGCTAAGACGTCCATTTTGACCATAGTAGTATATTTAATTGCTGTGATGTACTTTTTTCCTATATTATATATGCTTTTGACCGGTTTAAAGACAGAATACCAGGCCGTCAAACCATCCCTCCTTTTCGGCCCGACGCTTGAAACCTTTATAAAAGTATTGAGCGACAGGAATATGTACGGATATCTGCAGAACTCCTTATTCCAGGTGGTTGTCGGAACATTGATCTGCCTGGCACTGGGCGTCCCTGCGGCGTTTATCCTGGTATTCGGCAAATTCAAAAAGAAGTCTACGGGGGAGAAGCTGTATTTTTGGTTTATTACAACAATACTGCTTCCGCCGGTGGCCATTCTTGTCCCTCTGTATACCTGGTTCCAGAAGTTTGGCCTGAACAAGGTTCCGGCGGGCTTGTTGCTTGCATATATAGGCTTTCACGTCCCCATTGTCGTCTGGATGGTATATTCCTTCTTCAAGGATGTTCCGGCTGAGCTTCTGGAAGCGTCCGGCCTGGACGGCTGCAAGCGCTGGCAGCAGCTTTTGCTGATCGCGGTGCCTCTGGCAAGGACAGGGATTATTGCCGCAGGCTTATTGGTCGCCGTATTTATCTGGAATGAATTCTTCCTGGGCTTTAACCTTACCAGCAATGCCACTGCGACCCTGCCCGTATACATGGCCAGGTTCAGGGAGCAGCAGGGGATGTTTACCGCACAGCTCTGCGCTTCATCAACGGTAGCGATTTTACCGGCGCTGATCCTGGGATGGATGTCGCAGAAATCACTTGTGAAGGGTCTTACCATGGGCGCTGTCAAGGGATGAAAATTATGTTATTATATATGTGCTGTATGACTTCATATGAATGACGAGGATATGAAATGCCTTATTTAATGGGGATCGATCTGGGAACCTCCGGCGTAAAAGCCGGCATCATGGACGCGGAGGGGAATATCGTAGGAACGGGGCATGAAGACTATGATGTCCGTACGCCCTGTCCGGGCTATGCGGAGCAGGACATCGTCCGGCTGTGGGAGGCTGCCGCAAGGACAATAAAACAGGCGCTGGCAAATGGGAATATCAATCCGTCCGACATTAAGGGCATAGGATTATCCGGACAGATGCACGGCCTGGTGCTTCTGGACAGGCGGATGGAGCCGGTCCGGCCCGCGATTATCTGGGCCGACCAGAGGACAAAGAAGGAGATAGACAGTATTTACGGCATTGTCGGTATGGATGAATTCAGAAAAACCACCCTGAACTCGCTTAGCACGGGGTTTTTTATTTGCTCGCTCCTGTGGGTGCGGGACAATGAAGCTGAAAACTATAGCAAGGCATATAAAGCGATACTTCCAAAGGATTATATCCGATACAGGCTGTGCGGCGGGCTTGCCACGGATGTGACGGATGCGTCGTCTACACTGGCTTTTGATACGGCAAAAAGAAGCTGGGCTTTTGACATCATAGAGAAAATAGGAATAAGGCCGGAGCTTTTTCCGGAGTATGGCGAAGCATATCAGGTTGCGGGAGAAATATCCGGGGAATGCGCCGAAGAAACGGGATTAAGCCGCGGGACTCCGGTAGTCTACGGAGGCGGCGATTCCTTGATGCATTCTGTCGGAAACGGTATTATCCGGCCCGGGGTGGTTTCCGCAAATATCGGGACGGCGGGCCAGCTGTCAAGTGCGGTTAACAGCCCTGTTTTCGACAGTCAATTCAGGACAAATACCTTTTGCCACGCAAGCGATGATTTGTGGATTATTTTCGGCGGCCATCTGAATGGCGGAATTGTGCTGAAATGGTTGAGAGACAGCTATTTTCCCCATCTATCCTATAGAGATTTCGATGCAGCAGCCGGGGAAATTCCGGCCGGTAGCGAAGGAGGACTTTTTCTTCCGTATCTTGCGGGGGAGCGCACGCCTTATCTGGACCCGTTTGCTAAAGGAATCCTGTTTGGCATGACCTTACGTCACAGCTATAAGCACATGATAAGGGCCGTAATGGAGGGAGTCATCCTTTCATTGAGGCTTAGCCTTGAGATTTTCAAGGAATTAAGCATTCCGGTTGAACGCGTAATAGCTTCAGGCGGCGGAGCAAATAGCGGCCTCTGGCTGCAAATGCAGGCGGATATTTTTAACGCGGATATATACACCGTTTCAGGCACTGAGGCGGCATGTACCGGGGCGGCCATTGTCGCAGGGGTCGGTGTGAATGTTTATGAGTCCGTCGAGCAAGCCTGCTCGGCTGCGGTAAAGTACAATCAAAGGTTCACAGCTCCCAGGCCTGAAAATGTAAAAGTTTACAATGAAGCATTCGAGAGCTTCAAGCTGCTCTACAGGAATAACAAAAACTTGTTTCATGGAGGTTAAGGATGAAAGCTGCGGTATATTTCGGACGTCACGATCTCAGGGTTGTCGATGTGGATGAAAGGTCCGTCGGCGATAACCAGGTAAAGGTAAGCATTAAATTTTGCGGAGTCTGCGGTACGGATATTCATATCTATGAAGGCGACGGCGGCTCTTCGGCCGTTGTCCCGCCGCTGATCATAGGACACGAATTTTCCGGCGTTGTGAGCGGGGTTGGCAAGAATGTAAAAAGCGTAAAAGTAGGAGACAGGGTATCTGTGGACCCCAATGATATGTGCGGCGAATGCTATTTCTGCAGAAATGCCCAGGCGCATTTTTGTAAAAACTCCATCGGCATAGGGACAACATATCCGGGCGGCTTTGCCGAATATGTGATTGTCCGTGAAAAGCAGGTCTTCAGGATTCCCGACAGTCTGCCCTTTGAAACGGCAGCTCTTGTAGAGACGGTATCGTGCTGTTTGCATGGGATCGACCTTTGCAATATTAAGACAGGGCAGACGACCCTGATTATAGGCGCCGGACCCATAGGCCTTCTCATGCTTCAGCTTGCTAAAATGTCGGGCGCCGGTAAAATAATCGTATCAGAGATCGTCCCCGAAAAAAGAGAGCTCGCGTTGAGATATGGCGCAAATACGGTGATAGACCCTGCAAACGAAGACGTTGGGGCTGTTTTAAATGCAAACAGCGAAAATATAGGCTGCGTGATCGAGTGTGCAGGTACGGTCAGGACCATTGAACAGGCTATAAAATATGCGGGTAAAGGCGCTACCGTCATGATGTTTGGCCTTGTTGCTCCCGAAGCGACCGCGACAATCAAGCCTTATGAGATCTTCCAGAAGGAAATAACGCTGACGTCTTCATTTATCAATCCCTATACCTTTGACAGGGCAATTGAAGTTTTAGCTCTGGGCAAGGTGCAGACAGACGGAATTATAACGGATATTATTCCTCTCGCAGAAATCAATAAGGTTTTTGAGGATGTCAGCTTCAGGCGCCGTGGGAAAGTATTGATCAAAATATAAAGACTTGACGGGGCGGCTTGAAAAATATAACATTGTATTCGTATATTTGCCAAGACTCCAAATTTATCGAAGAGGTACCGCCCCATGAAAAATAATACGGCACGAAGCAGTGGTGTTCCGGATCTTCCGTGCGCTTTGACGGACAATAGTATCGAGCTGCCGGTACTGGATATAACACATCCCCTTTTTAAAGCAAGTATTGATGAAAACGTTTATCGCATAAGCTGCGCCAATTCGTTGAAGCAAATCAATTCCATCAAAAAAATGCCGGTTTTTTTGCAGAAGCTTTTTATAAAAATATCCAATGTGGAGGATTCCAAGCTCACCGGGATGCGCACCCTGCTTTATAAGCTCGGCCCCGGCCTGGCAAAAGGAAGAAGGCTGAGCTTCCGGGACAGATGGGCGGTGAAGCAGGGCACTTTTATGGGGCTCAGGATAAGGCTCAGGGATATTTGCACATACCAGGCGGAAATTCTGATTCCAATGCTTAAAGAATCCCCTGATAGGAATCTTTGCTTCTTCAATATCGCGGGAGGTCCTTCCAGCGACAGCATCAATACGCTGATTCTCATACAGGAGGCCGACCCGGAATTACTAAAGGGAAGGAAAATAGAAATTGATACATTTGATATCGATACCTTCGGGCCGAACTTTGCGAAGCGGTGCATTGACGCATTGAAAATGCCCGGACGGCGCTTTCACGGGCTGGATATCACATTCAGGGCAATTCCGTATGACTGGAGCCGCCCGGAGGATTTATCAAAGCCCATGCTTGAAAAAGCGGGGTGGATCCAGATCTGCTCCTCCGAAGGCGGTCTTTTTGAATACGGCTCAGATGAGGACATCCTGGAGAATCTCAACCGGCTCTATGCAAACTCAGCGGACGACATGAGGGTCGCCGGCTCGCTTATCTTTGACAAAGCCGGCGTAAACCCCGGATACCTCGGGTTTGCGGAATTCACGGGCATACGTATAAGCTTTCTCGGCCTAAGCGGATTAGCCCGTATTTTATCACAGACGAAATGGGTACTGGAAAACAAAAAAGAAATCGATACGATTTTTACCGTATTTACTCTAAAGAAAGAGCAGCTTTGATTCTTGCCATTGAACCAAAGCTGCATTTTTCAAAGCAGAGCCTGTATTTTAACCGTCATTATCCCGGCTGTCAGCTTCAGCCTCGAAGACGTAAAGCCGCGAGCCGTAGTCCGACAATATGCGGAGGTTTTCGTTGTAGCCGGCGCCTGAAAACTGCTGAAGCAGCTTTATGCCGCGGCCGTTGAGCAGGTCTCCGCCGGCCCGGTAGCTTTCCGCGGCCATCTCGAACATGTAGCGTGAGGAGATCACGGAGTGGACTACGCCGTCGCCCCGGATCTTTACGGGCAGCACCCTGTTCACAAGGCTGCCGAAGGCCTTGACGTTGATATACTGCCTGCGGCCGGTGACGCTGTAGGTTTTTTCTTCCTCAAGACCGTCGGTTTTGAGCACGTCGTAGCCCAGGCCGACTTTGGCGCTGCCCTGGAAAAGACCCGCGACCGCGATGCTTTTGTCCTCGGACACGCAGAGCCAGACGACCTTATCGCTGTCCAGAGGCTCGGAAAGCCTGTAAAAGCGGCCGAACTGGAAGACCCTGCGGTATTTCTTGTAAAAACTGATCTGCTCTTCAATCGCCTTTTTGTCGAATTTGAATAAAGCGGTAAGGTCAAGCTCATAGCCCAGCAGCCCGAAGGCGGCGACATTAAAACGGGTCTCGATGGGAGCCGTGCGCAGGGTCTGCATGTTGGGGCTCGCCGAGACATGCGCGCCCATGGTGCTCAGAGGATAGCCGTAAGAAGTTCCACCCTGTATGGAAAGCCTAGTGTAGGCGTCGGTGTTGTCGCTTGTCCAGGTCTGAGGCATATAGCAAAGCATGCCCAGGTCGAACCTGTTGCCTCCGGAGGCGCAGGATTCGAAGAGAATTTCGGGGAAGCGCGACGTCAGCTCCTCCAGGATCTCATAGAGCCCCAGGATATAGCGGTGCATGAATTCGCCCTGCCTTTCGGGTGGAAGCCCGGACG
>JAEZJL010000367.1 GCA_023415815.1 Bacillota bacterium
TTCAGGACAAGGTGCAGGTTCGCGATGAAAAGATGCGAGGAGGAGGAACCGGTATTCAAGGAGATTTCTCCGGGACATCACTGCGCATGTCATCTACAATCGGAATAAACGGACAGAACCGTTTATATATAAAGTACAGGAGGAGTTAGTTTATGAAGAGAAGAATTATTGCGTTGCTGCTTATAGCCGTCGTGGCTGTGACAGTATTCGCCGGATGCGGAGCAAAGAGCTCCAAGGATTCGATAACCGCTTTGTTCGGTTCGGAGCCGACGACCATGGACCCGGGCCTGATCCAGACTTTGGATGCCACTACTTACTGTGTACACCTGTTTGAGGGCCTCACGAGAAACGATCACGGCAAATTCGTACCGGGCGTTGCCAAGAGCTGGGATGTTTCAAAGGACCTCAAGACCTACACCTTCCATCTGAGGGACAACGCGGTGTGGACCGATGGACAGCCGGTCAAGGCCCAGGATTTCGAATATGCGTGGAAGCGCAACCTGGACCCGAGAACTGCTTCGCCTTATGCCTATATCATGTATTACCTTGATGGCGGCGAGGCATATAACTCCTATGCTATGAAGGAGAACCCGACCGACGAGGAAAAGAAGAAAGAAGAAGCGGACCTGCAAGCCCTTCAGGATCAGGTAAAGGTCAAGGCTCTTGACGACAAGACGCTGGAGGTCACACTGCTGGCTCCGGCAAGCTTCTTCCTTGAAATCCTCTCCACTCAGTCCGTGTTTTACCCGCTGAGAAAGGACATCGTCGAGGCTAACAGCGAGACCTGGACCCAAAACAAAGAAACCTTTATCACCAACGGCGCATACAAACTCAAGGAATGGAAGCACAGCGACGAGATCATCGTCGAAAAGAGCGACAACTACTGGGATAAGGGCCACGCTGTTTTTAAGGAAATTCATTTCAAGCTCATGGATGACGACAATGCCGCTCTCAGCGCTACCGAAGCAGGCGAAATAGATATAAACTATGCCCATATGCCTAACGCTGAAATACCGAGACTTGAAAAAGAAGGAAAAGCCAAGATTTACCCTGACGTCGCCACATATTATTATGATTTCAACGTTACCAAGCCTCCGTTCGACAATGCAAAGGTAAGAAAAGCAATCTCCTATGCAGTCGACAGACAGTATATCATCGACAAGGTGACCCTGGCCTACCAGAAGCCTGCAGTCGGTATGGTGCCGTACGGCTTCCCCGATCCGATAGCAAACAAGGACTTCAGAGATGCTGATCCGACCAAGTACCTGCCCGAGAATACATCAAAAGTGGAAGAGGCAAAGAAGCTGCTTGCAGAGGCCGGATATCCGGACGGAAAGGGCTTCCCGGAAGTTGAATTCATTTATAACACAAGCGAAGGCCACAGGGTTATCGCTGAGGCGGTCCAGGAGCAGCTCAAGAACAACCTCGGTATCTCCGTCAAGATTACCAATATGGAATGGGCCGTATTCGTTGAAGAGAGAAACAAGCACAACTTCAACTTCTGCAGGGACGGTTTCGGAGCTGACTACGGCGACCCGATCTCCCTCCTCGACCTTTTCACATCCAAGAGCGGCAATAACTCCTCCGCATGGAACAACCCCGAGTATGACAAGCTTATCGATACTATAAAGAATACGGCCGACCAGAAGGTCAGATTCGATTCCATGCATAAGGCTGAACAGCTGCTGATGGATGAAATGCCGATAATGCCTTTATACTTCTATACGAAGACGATAATGGAGCCCAAGAACCTGAAGAATCAGTATAAAGCTCCTACTGGAATCTACTTCCTGGATACCGCATACTTCGAATAAGCTGAACAGTAAAAGAGATCCGATGGGTTTAGTGCCCGCCGGATCTTTTTTTATCTGAAAAACCGTATATTGCCATAGAGAAAACCTGGAGATACCGCTTTCGACGCAATGCCTGAAGCCGGTTACAGCGCAAAGCCTACAAAGCCTCAAAACGAGAGCATGACAGCAAGATGTGAGACGAAATGGGATATACCTTCTAAAAGATGTGTCAGAGCCAAGTGCGATTCAAAAGGAAGCACACCTTCCCAAGAAGATGTGTCAGAGCCAGGTATAATTCAAAAGGGAGCATATCTTCTCAAGAAGATGTGTCGAAGCCAGGTATAATTCAAAAGGGGACATATCTTCTCAAGAAGATGTGTCCCCTGTCATTAAAACCTCGAATATTTCCCTTCGAGCTTGCCGATGATCTTGAACTCATCCGGATTGAAAACGGTTTTGTCCAGCAGGTTCTCATCAGCCAGCAGGGTCACCATACCGGTATCCTCTTCAAGGAAATAATACCTCAGATAGGTACGCCCCTCGTAAAACATCAGTATGATATCCCCTCTTTTAAGCTCCGCAGAGGTGTTTATAAAAAGCATGTCCTCGCGCTTGATACCTTTTTCGACGAGGCTGTCGTCGGGACAGGGCATCACCAGATATTTCCCGTCTGTGTTGACAAAATCCGAAGATACGGGATGAAATTTACTGATATTGTAAATATTCGTAAGATCATCAATATTTCTTTTACTTGCCTTTTTTATTTCGGGTACATATACGGGGTCAATATACATCTGACTGTCCTGCGATATCAGCTGAATGGACCTGGCCGCGCCGAGCTGCCTTTTTATAACGCCCTTTTGCTCGAGCCTGTTCAATATTCCCTGAACGGCTCCGGGAGTTTTCTCACCGACCATTTCACCTATTTCCCTTACTGTGGGTGGAATGCCCTTGAGCTTAATGTAGGTTTCTATTGCTGTGTACACCTTTTTTTGCTTTGCTGTTAAATTGTTGAAATATGCGGACAAATTTTATCACCCTTTTATTGTAACTTTACATAACATAAACAATAGTTTAGCAGACTTGAAAACTAATATCAAATTATATAATGGGAATAATGTAATAAGAATACAAAATAAATAGTGATAAGTTTTGAAAAAGGCTATTTACCATATTTTTTTTAACTGAAAAACCGGTTATAAATGGATAAATTTATTTTTTGTACTTTTATCACATAAGGAGAAACACATTATGTTAAAGCTGCTTAAGTCTGCGGAGGTCTATTCCCCACGATTCATGGGAAGAAAGGATATATTGCTTGTTCTGGATAAAATCGCAATGATCGAGGATTCTATTGCTACGGACGGGCTGCCGATGCTGGAGGTAATTGACTGTACAGGCAAAATAGCCTGTCCGGGCATTATAGACCAGCATGTACACATTATTGGAGGCGGGGGCGAGGAGGGCCCTCCGAGCAGTATACCGGAATTGATGCTTGGCGACATAATATCGGGCGGTATCAGCACCGTTGTGGGCGTGCTTGGGCTGGACGCATCGGGAAAAACCATGCAGGCGCTTCTGAGAAAAGCCCGCTCGCTTGAATACGAAGGCCTGAATACATTTATATATACAGGCTACTACGGCGTACCGGCTGTTACGGTGACGGGCAGTATCCTGACGGACATCGTGCTTATAGATAAAATAATCGGAGCGGGTGAGATAGCCATATCGGATTACAGATCCTCTCACCCGTCGCTTCAGATGCTGAAGCAGCTGGCTTCGGAGGCGATAACGGGAGGAATGGTCGGCGGAAAGGCGGGCGTACTGCATATCCATACGGGCGACGGCAAAAAAGGCCTTGGCCCTCTTATAGAGCTGCTCGACGATTCGGATTATCCCATGAAAATGTTCGTACCCACGCATCTGAACAGGAACAGAAGGCTGTTTAACGAGGCAAAGGCCTATGCTTTCAGGGGCGGAAACGTGGATCTGACCGCGGGGGAAAAGACAGGGCCGGGAGTGAGTGTGGCAGACGCAGTAAAAGAGCTGCTTGAGGCCGGGATTCCTATGGAACACATAACGGTATCCTCCGATGGAAACGGGAGCATGAAGGTGGACGGAAACGGCGGTAATACGGGGGTGGGAAGCGTACGGCAGCTTCTGGCGGATATGGCAAGCTGTATCCTTGAAAAAGGCGTTCCTTTTGAAACAGCGATAAGCCTGGTAACGGAGAACGTCGCAAAGGTGCTTTCGCTCTTCCCCGCAAAAGGCAGGCTTGCTCCGGGGAGCGACGCGGATGTTCTCATCCTCAACCGTGCCGATTTGACCCCCGACAAGCTTATTGTGAAGGGCAGCCTGCTCGTTGACAACGGAGTCCCTCTGAAAAAAGGGCGTTTTGAAAAGTAAATGTATACGTAGTCCGCGTTATGAAAATAATATATGGAAGAGTCGATATGGAGGTAATTATGGAGTTTATCAACAACACGGGCGGATCGCGCGCCGCGGCCAGGGGCAGCCTGCTGTTTCTGATTATCGGGTGGATTTCCGCGATAATCTCACTTGTCAGATATCCTTTTATTTTCGGCGTCGTCGGGGTTGTAATGGGGATATTGGCTACAAAAAAGGGGAGCAGGGCGGGACTTGCCCTTATAATGACGAGCATCATTCTTATGGCTATCGGACTTATTTTCGGTGGGGTTTTCTTCAACTATCTCCGTCATTATCTGGGTATCTGAACAATCGGGAGGATTAACGGGATGCAAATATAATAAATGCTGTAAGACCCATATAAATCGCTTCGGCTATGCTTATCAAAGGAGCGATTTTTGATTATGGCGCAAAAACCGAAAGCCGTTGATGAAAACGGCAGTGCATAGGCGGAAGGATGTGGGGAATTGGCGATAGGAAACCTGGTCATAATCGGCGGAGCCGAGGATAAGCAGGGCGAATGCGTAATATTGAAATATCTGCTCGGTTTGACGGGCGGACCCGCGGCAAGGCTTACAATTCTGACAACTGCGGCGGAGAGCCCTGAAAAGGCGGCCGGCGAATATACGGCGGTTTTTCAGAGGCTGGGAGCCTTCAACATAAACATTTTGAATGTAAACGACAGGGATGAGGCAAACAACGAGAATATTTCCAGACTTGTGGCCGAATCGACGGGCATCTTTTTCACTGGAGGCGACCAGCTGCGCATAACGAGCATACTGGGAGGCACTAAGGTATACACGGCGCTGCATGAAGCCTACGGCAGCGGCGCGGTCATTGCCGGCACGAGCGCAGGCGCTTCGGCAATGAGCGGTACAATGATTGTAGACGGAAATAATAACGATCCTGCGCGGAAGTGCACCCTGAAGATGGCGCCGGGCCTCGGACTGCTTGAAGAGGCGCTGATAGACCAGCATTTCCACCAGAGGGGCAGGATAGGCAGGCTGCTCTGCGGAGTGGCGGAGAATCCTTTCATTCTTGGCATCGGTATTGACGAGGATACAGCTGTCAGGGTATTTCCGGACCGCCGTTTGGAAGTGATCGGAAGCGGCTCGGTAACCATAGTGGACGGAAGGAGCATCAAAAGCTCGAATGTCTCCGAGCTTAAGCCCGACGAGAATCTGGCGATAGCAAACGTGACCATACATGTCCTGCCTGTGGGCTACGGCTATAATATAAATATCAGGGAAGTATTGCGGCTTCATCAGTAAACTTATTATGTAACTAAATGGAGGAAATTTCGTGGATATTCTTGACATACGGAGCTTCGGCGGAAAGAATATTTACAGCCTGAGACCCGTAATAAGGGCGGAAATAGATATCGGGGAGTTATACGATACGCCCACCAGCTCAATAAAAGATTTCAATCCGAATATGATACGCCTTTTCCCAGGCCTTAAAAAACATCTCTGCTCGCTCGGATACGAGGGAGGCTTTCTGGAAAGGTTACGCGAAGGCACCTAT
>JAEZJL010000410.1 GCA_023415815.1 Bacillota bacterium
CCATGCCTTCCAGAAAGGAAAGCACCTGCTTATCGCCCTGCGTATCGCCCATATCCAGATTTTTCAGAAGAAATTCCCCACCCGAGATTGCGGCCAGCACCATGAAAAAGGTAGCGGAGGAGAAATCGCCCGGAATAGTGACGTCAAAGGGCTTGTAGCTTTGACCGCCTTTTATCGTGAAGGTTTTGAAAGCATTGTTTTCATATTTGACGCCGAACCTGTCTAGCCACCACAGTGTCATTTCCACATAGGGCGCCTCGTTGAGACGCGTGATGACCAGTTCTGTGTCCTTCTCAATTAGAGGGGCGTTAATGAGTATGGAGGACAGATATTGAGAGGTAACCGCGTCCAGTCCGGTCCTTCCGCCCTTCAATCTCCCTCTGGCCACCACGGGAGCCATACCGTTGCCCCGCGTGGAAAAAACCTGGGCTCCGAGGTTGTTCATTGCCTCGATCAGCGGTCCAAGGGGTCTGCGGCGGATCTGATAGTCTCCGGTGAATACGGTGCAGCCATCGCCCAGTCCTGCCGTCATCAGGCCGAACCTCAGCGTGGTGCCCGAATTTCCGACGTCGATCACATTCTCAGGAGTGCATGGAATTCCGGAAAAGCCGCTGACCTCGAACCGGTCCCCGAAATTTTCGATTTCTGCGCCAAAGGCTTTACATACGTCCAATGCGGACAGGGCGTCGTTTGAAATTAGCGGATTTCTGATAACCGACCGGCCGGAGGCCAGGCTTGCGAAAAAAAGGGCGCGAATCGTATGGGACTTTGAACCGGGGATGGCGACACACCCGCCGGTCTCCGATTTCTTTGTTTTCAATATCATAAGCGTAAACCCTCTCTACCATGCTGCGAAAAACAATAGTAATAATATATATTAATATATGGCGGCATACTTAGTCAAACATTTTATTGCCTGCCTGTTCCTCAAGGGAACCGGGCTTCGGCTTTGGCGGCGGGGGCCCGAAGAACTGGTAGTAGTTGCACATGATCCTGCCGTTGTACAGCTTGCGCTTCTTGTCCGCCCTGCGTCCCAATAGCGCTTCAAACCGGGGGTGCGAGGTCAGGACATAAAAGGACCAGGTATCGAAGCTTTTGAAGACGCCCCCCATTTGCCTGTACAGCTCTTCAACCTCCTTCAGCTCCCCCATTCTCTCCCCATAGGGGGGATTGCATATGACAAAGCCGTATTTCTGTCGGGATGCTATATCCGCAGCCGGCATACGCTGCAGGTGAATGTCGGCCTCAACCCCGGCCTGTTTGCTGTGGTACCTTGCGAGGCTCATTACTTCGTCGTCTATATCCGAGCCCTGGATCCTCAGCTCCCGGTCCCTTCTGACAGAGTCGCGCGCCTCCTCCCTTGCCTTTGCCCACAGCCTCTCCGGCACATTGTGCCAGCCCTCGGCCGAAAACTCCCTGTTGATACCCGGAGCGATATTCCGGCCTATCAAGGCGGCTTCAATCGGTATCGTCCCCGAACCGCAGAATGGGTCGATCAAAGTCCTGTCGGGATTCCATCTGCTGATCATTAGCATAGCCGCTGCAAGCGTCTCCTTCAAGGGCGCGCCGCTCGCAAGCTTCCTGTAGCCCCGCTTGTGCAGCCCTGCGCCGGTGGTGTCCAGCGTGAGCGTGGCGACGTCCTTGAGCAGCCCGACCTCTATCCTGTAAAGGGGGCCTGTTTCCTCGAACCACTGCCGCCTGTACTTCAATTTGAGCTTCTCTACGATAGCCTTTTTGACGATCGCCTGACAGTCGGGCACGCTTGAGAGCTTGGAATCAACCGACTTTCCGTCAACGGGGAACTCGGCGTCCTCCGGGATCCATTCGTCCCACGGCAGCGCCTTTGTCCTCTCGAAGAGCTCCTCGAAGCTGAGGGCGTTGAACTCCCCCATCCTGATCAGAACCCTGTCGGCCGACCTGAGCCACAGATTGGTCCTGCATATAGCTTCTTCGTCACCCCAAAAGCTTACCCTGCCGTTCTCCACGTATTGATCCTGATACCCCAGCTTTGTAAGCTCCCTCCCCACAACGGCTTCAATGCCGAAGGTGGAGGTAGCGATCAACTGTATCCTGGACATAAGCCCTCCCGCTGCGATGTAGTTTTTCTTTATTATACCCTTACGGCCGCATATAATCAATTGACGCGGCAATGCCGAAGGGTTTAAAATAAATATGTACGGAAAGTGGGAGCACTGCCGCTCCTGTTGCATAAATAAGCAGCATAAAAAAGCGAAGACGTTTTTTTACTTCTATGAGGTAAAAAGGCGTCTTTTTATTTTTTGGGCAAACTACATGGGCGCGGGCACGGCACGGCGTTTCCGTATTTTAATTCGGGCGGAAGAGGTGTTGAAATGCTTAATCCGGATGATATGATACCTGCGGCCGTTGAATTCTGTATAAAAGAAACCCCCGGATGCGGTACGGCGGAGGAAGTCGTTGCCGCCCTGAAATCGGGCGACCCGTTTCTGAACAGCAGGCTGCGCCAGGCCTTAGCCAGGGACGCCGCCGGATATCTTTCAGAGCTGTTCGGCAGCCGGATCAAGGCCGCGAGGCTTTACGGCAGCGCGGCTGAATACAGCGCCTGCGTTTATTCCGATATAGATATTGTTATTCTGGTGGCCGAGCTTCCGGAAAACCTCAGACAGGTGATCGCAGACCTGGACAGAATACTGTCCCGGTCGTATTGCAGGCTGCTCGGCAAGGACGAAGACGAATGGAGCTATCTGCTCGACGTTCATATAATAAATGAAGACCCCCGCGAGAGCAGGCAGCCTTCAATGGCGTATCTCGAACATATTTTCATGAATGGGTCTATTGCTGTAGGCTAGCAGCCTGCTTCAGGTCCACAAGCAGCAGCTCGTCCGCGCCTGCAGAAAATACGGCCCGCGAAGCCGTCGCGTTCACCGCCGCCTTCAGCGGCGAATCAACCGGGATGTCGGCTGCAAGGCCCGGATTCCCAAGCACCCCGTCCACCTGGAACACATGCACCGCATTTTCAAGCGGCGTCTTGTAATAAAGCAAAAGCCCGGAGCTCCCCTGCAGCGCCTCAAGGCCTTTCACGGGCAAACCGAAAGCCGAGCCCCATATGTTTCCGTATTCAAACCGTCCCCGCACCATCCCCTCCAGGTCTGTAAGCGTTATTCCTCCCCTGTCGTCGGTAATGTACAGGTAATCGGCGTTATCCTGCCTGTATGCCAGGCTCTGTGCGCCGTCGCCGCCGTACGTTTCCTTGAAGCCGGTATACAGATAATATGCCGAACTGACGGAGCCGCCGTCCGCGGCTTCCTCCGCACGGAAGATCTCTCCGGCAAGAATCCATTCGATATGGCGGAAATTCCCCTGCCATGCTTCTTCGATACGTTCCTTTTTTCCCGAAGCGTCCGAGGGTATGCGGAAAAGGCCCTGCAGGGGCGCCGCATCAGCGGACTCCTCTCCTCCCAATCCGCTTATAAACAGCAGGCTTTTACCGTCGGGGAACCAGATGGGGCTTGCATCCGCCGTCCCGTCATCCAGCCTGGCGTTTTCCCCGGTTTCCATATCGTATATCCATAGGCCGTCCGCACAATAGGCCAATTTTTTTCCGTCCGGGCTCAGCTCCGCATACAGTCCTTTTTCATTTATTGTTACCGTCTCTCCGGTTTCCAGGGAGACGAGCCTGAGTCCCCCGTCGTACAGGAGCGCGTACCGGCCGTCCGGCGTCACCGAGTCCAGCTCTATGCTTGCGCCCTTATAAACCGTTCTTTGCCGCATGGTTTCAACGTCTATATACACCAGACTCTGTCCGGCTTCCGTTCCGGAATCCTTTTCAACGGTGGCCAGCAGACCGTTTTCACCAGCCCACATTGTCCCGCCTTCAAAATTGAAGCGGTCGCCGTCCAGGGCCGGTTCGCCCTGCCCGAGCTTTACGCGCTTTTCGGCACTTGCGGGATCCCCGGCTTCATAAGCCTTCTGCCACAGTCCTATGTCCCTGTTGTTCGGGGCTATGGCCGCAGCCTTTCCCATAAAGCCGGCCGCAGCCTCGGGATCGCCTTCAAACCGGCTGACAAGGGCCTTGACATACCAGTAGTACGGATTCTTTTCCGTTACGTCGGGAAGTCCCTCCAGCTGCTTGAGACAGGCTTTTATATTATCAATGTCTTTTGAGGCGTCTTCCGAACCCAGATATTTTGAAATGAGCCCGACAAGCTTTTCTTCATTGGGTGGTTCTTTCTTGGCTGCGGTATTTTCCCGGGCTGTGGTCTCAGCTGCCGCGGTATTCTCCCGGGCGTCGGCGGTTTCGGCGAGTGTTGTTTCCGGGGCGGTCGTTTCAGGGACGGCAGTCTCTTCCGGGACGGCGTCAGTTTCGGGGACGGCGGTGGCTTCCCTGACGGCCTCCCCCCTGTCGGCGTCGCTTGTTTCATGAGGCTTTGCCGGAGCTCCTGCAGCAGCAGCATCCGTGGAATCCGCCGTCCCTGCGCCGTCTCCGGGAACCGTGCCCGACGCAGCGCATCCCGCAAAAGTCAATATAAGCAGACAGATAATCAGAACCGATTTAATTAGCAGTAATTCTTTCCTCATAAGCTTCCATCCTGTCCTTTGTACACATCAGGGCAGTCCGGGTACATTGCCGGTAAAGCCCGATATATTAGACGAGATCAGGCGTCCAAAAGTTTCAGGCAAAATAGGTTTTGTGGAAAATAAAAGAAGCCCCCTTTTTTGCCCTGTCTTTTTATAGTATAATGTGAAAAGACATATCCTCTGACGCCGCAGCAACGGGTGCCGGGGAATGTAACGTTCCTACGGCGGAGGCGATTCGGGCGTCTGCCGAATATATAATAGCAGGAGGGCTCGAAATGAATGATCCCGGATATGGTTTTTTCCCAAAGATATACCACAGCGTCGCCGGCTTCGACAAATACAGGCATTTCTTAAGGCAAAGACCCGGCAAGGCAGTCGTATACCTGCTTCTGCTCAGTCTCATACTGGGCGTCGCCGGCCTGATTCCTTTTGTACTGGACATCAATAAAATGCTGAATGAATTCATAGCAGGCTTTGACAAGCTGGTCCCCGACTTTACGTTTGAAAACGGCAAGCTGTCGGTCGAGGGAAAGATGCCTATAAAATTGGGGGAAGGCAGCTCGACAATCATCATAGACACCACCGGCGGCACGGATGAATCCGTGCTGGACGATTACGACAGCGCGGTCCTGATAACCAGCGACAGGATGATCCAGAAAACCTATGCAAACAAGCAGGTTACCAATTTCGACCTTATGCAGGGCATGAGGATCGACAGGGAGAGCGTGAAGCGCATACTCCCGGTTTTAAAATCCGTACCGGTGATCGTTCTGATATTCGGTGCGTTTTTCTTCATACTGGCCAAATTTATAAGCGCTCTGATAGTAAGCCTCATCGGCCTTATCATTAATGCCGCGAGAGGTACGGGCCTGCCCTTCGGGGATATTTTCAAAATAAGCGTTTATTCGCTGACGCTTCCGCTGCTTCTCGGCACTCTGATCAATCTTGCTGGAGTGGCCGTGCCCTTCCTGAGCCTCATTTTTTATCTGATAGCCGTAGTATATGTGTGGGGCGCGCTCAATGCAATCAAAAGGGATATGGAAACGCCGCCTCAGCTGCCTCCTATGGAATAGCGCTCCGGCAGTTAATCCGGGCTTCGGGCTTAATAGCCTGAAGCCTTTTTGTATGCCGCCGTTTTCATCGGGCGGGCAGGAAACGTGCACGCGCCGAAGCCTCCGGGTCTTTAATGCATTTATTGAGCATTTTCTACAAACAATATGCTTCAATATAACTTATGATAACGGAGGTTCCGAACATGGGCAAATCGTCCGAAAACCTTATAAAGCTCCCTTCAGCTCCCCAGTCGTACTGGCTGGCCTCTGCTCAGCCGCCCGCCTACCCGGCATTGGATGAAGACCTGACGGCCGATGTCGCAATTGTAGGCGGAGGAATAACCGGCCTTACGGCGGCCTTTCTGCTTAAAAAAGCAGGGCTCAGGGTCGCGCTCCTGGAGGCCGGCAGGATAGCGCATGGGGTCTCGGGCCATACAACGGCCAAGATCACCTCGCAGCATTCTCTTATATACGACAAGATAGAAAAGGCGCTTGGCAAGGAAAGGGCCCGTCAGTATGCAAACGCAAATGAAACCGCGATAAAGCGGATGGGAGAAATCATTGAGGCCAACTCCATCGAGTGCGATTTCAGCAGGCTTCCGGCGTATGTCTACACTCATATGGAGGAGTATGCCAAAAAGCTGGAGGATGAAGCAAAAGCGGCGGAAAGCGCAGGTATAAAGGCGCATTTGCTGGACTCAGCCCCCCTTCCCTTTCCCGTCAGAGCCGCTATGCGCTTCGACGGCCAGGCGCAGTTCCACCCCCTCAAATACCTTATCAGGCTGACGGAGCTGGCTGTCAGGGACGGGTGCCGTGTATTCGAGCATACGCGCGCAATCGACCTGCATGAGGGTAAAACCTGCTCGGTCATAACGGACAAAGGCTTCAAGGTCTCAGCCGAAAGGGTCGTGCTTGCGACGCAGTATCCCTTTTACGACAGGCACGGCTTATATTTTTCCAGGCTTTATCCCCAGCGCTCGTATATTTTGGCGGTACATGCCCGGAATGATTTTCCGGAGGGCATGTTCATAACCGCCGAGGACCCCGGCCGCTCGCTGCGCTGTCAGCCCAGCGGCGAAGGCGGACTTGTCCTTGTGGGGGGCGAGCATCATAAGACGGGGCATGGAGTGAATACCATGGAGCACTATGAAAAGCTCCGCGACTTTGCGGTACGGAGCTTCGATGTTTCGGAAATACCGTTTATGTGGTCCGCGCAGGACTATACCTCCGCCGATGAGATTCCGTATGCTGGCTATCTGACGTCAGGCCGCCAAAATATATACGTGGCCGCCGGCTTTGCCAAATGGGGCATGACCAACAGCTATGCCGCCGCGTCGGTAATAACAGACCTGATAACCGGAGGCACGAGCCCATGGGCGGATGTGTACGACCCTTCGCGCTTCACTCCGGGAGCGTCGGCGAAAAATTTCGTAGTGGAAAATACCGACGTCGCAGGCAATTTCATATCGGGAAAGCTCTCCGCAGCGCCTGAAAGCATCGATATAAAGCCCGGAGAAGCGGGCTATACCTTATACGAGGGCGCAAAAGCGGGAGTGTATATGGATATGCAAGGTAACCCCCATTACGTCGAGACAAGCTGCACGCACCTGGGCTGCGGACTTAAGTGGAATAACGCGGAGCTCTCCTGGGATTGCCCCTGTCACGGCTCCAGATTCACATACGAAGGAGATATAATCTCAGGACCTGCCCACAGGTCTATAAAGTCTGGAAACAAATAAAAACATCAATTCATTTATTTCCCCTTCCATTGCATATTTCGACAATCTTTGCTATGATTGTCGTATAAGAGGGGGGATTGGATGCATAAGGTAAAGGAGCATATAAAAACCGGCATCGAATTCACGATCCGCCGCTGTAGTTTCAGCATAGCATCCGCAAACGCGATTATTTTGATAATCAGCGCGATCATTCTTTACCCGCTGATACCAAACCTGCTGAACTGTCCTCCGGATTATCTGGAATACCTCAAAAGCTTTTGCCTGCCCTATTCTTTGCAATATTCCATGCTGGCTTTTTTCAGTCTTGCGTCGGTGACTGCTTTTACCTTTTTATCCGTCCGCGATATAGATCCATGGCATAAAATATCTGCCCCCGATACTCCGGGCAGAGAGGAAAAGCTGAGCGCCATAAGGCGCAAATGCCTCAATCTCCCTTACAGGCTGTACCTGTACCAGATAATGCTGCCGGCGCTCATATTGCTTGTTTATTCTCTCATATTCACACTGGTATACAAATTTTCCATCTTCAGCTTTTTCCAAATATTGCTGATAGTCATGACCTTTTTTTCAATGACCGCGCTCATAAACCTGCTTTTTTCAAAAAAAATTTTCACAGAGATTCTCTACAGGATCGGCGCTTACAACCATCTTGAGGGAAAGAGCCTGAACCTCTGCCGGAAGATGCTGCTCCAGATCCTGCCCGTTTCGATCGTATCCATATTGTTCACCTCGATGCTCTGCTATTCGAGGCTTATCGAGGACAGGGGCAATTTTCTTTTCAAGCTCTACAAGACACAGCTGGAAATGCGGTTTGAAGGTTTTTCGCCCAATAATGTCTACGAAATCGCAGGCAGGCTCAGCGATATCGATATAGACGGCACCGCATCGCAGTATTTCATATTTAACCCCAGGGGAGATCTGGTATCTTATAACGGCCCGGAAGTAAGCCATTATTTCATACAATATATGCAAAAATATTCTGACGCCCACAAAGGAAGAATCTATGACCAGATGATGCATTACAACGGCGCCGTGATAAAGATCGGCAGCAGCAGCGGAACATGGTCTGCCGGGGTCAGATACAAGCTCTCCCTGGATTCGGCCATGTTCTATATGGAAAGCAATTTCATAATACTCGTCCTCCTTATACTGCTGATTATCTATCTTTCCTCCAGGGCTATAACCACGGACATATCGACAGTAGCGTCCTCTCTGGAGGATATAGCGGCGGGCTGGAATGTAAAATCAGGGCAGCGTATACCAATAACCTCCAATGACGAAATGGGCGAGCTCGTCCTGGCGATCAATAAGCTGAGGGACTGCGAGCATGAGTATGATGCGATGAAAAACGAATTTATAGCAAATATCTCCCATGAATTCAGGACGCCGCTGAATATTATACTAAATGCCCTCCAGCTATCCATCAGGTATGTAAAGAACAGCACCAGCGAAGAGAATGCCGCCAAAATCAACGTGCACATGTATACCATGAAGCAAAACTGCTACCGTCTTCTCAAGCTCATAAACAATATAATTGACAGCACGAAGATGGACGCCAACTTTTTCAAGCTCCACAGGCAAAATTGCAACATCGTCGCCGATGTAAGATTCATTGCCTCGTCGGTTTCCGATTACATAAAGGAGAGGGAAATAAGCCTCGAATTCAAGTCGAATACGGATATGAAAATAATTGCCGTGGATATGGACGCGCTGGAGCGGATAATGCTGAACCTGCTTTCCAATGCAGTCAAGTTCAGCAAAAAGGGCTCTGTTATAACGGTCGCTGTCATCGACAGGGGCGATAATGTGGATATATCCGTAAAGGATACCGGAATCGGAATCCCCGAGGAAAAGCTGCAGTCTGTTTTCAAACGCTTCGCGCAGGTCGGCGGGACGCTCACAAGAAGCCATGAAGGCAGCGGAATAGGCCTTTCGATAGTAAAATCCCTGGTGGAGATGCAAAACGGCAGCATTTCCGTCAGCAGCAGACAGGGCG
>JAEZJL010000413.1 GCA_023415815.1 Bacillota bacterium
GCCCATATCCTTCCATACGTCCAGAAAGACCGCAACCGGCCAGAAATAACCGGCGCTTGTCAGAAATGGGACCGGCTCTCCGGTCAGGCCTATTGCCCGGAGCAGGTTATTCACAGCTCCCCTGTCGTTCGACAGGAAACTGATCGCCAGTCCCGAAACAATGACCCAGGATATAAAGTGAGGGAGGTAGCTCACCGTTTGCACCGTGCGCTTGAAGCCCCCCGAACGTACTTCGTTGAGCTGGATTGCGAACAGGATGGGAAGGGGGAAAGCAAAAATGAGCTTCAAAACACTCAGCGCTATCGTATTGCGAAGCAGCATACCGAAATTGATGTCGTTGAAGAATGCCAGAAAGTGTTTGAAACCGGCCCATTTGCTTGTGAAAATACCGCCTATGCCCATTGTGATGTTGTAGTCCTTGAAGGCCATAAGGATACCTGTCATGGGCAGGTAGCTGAACACCAGCAAATAAAAGATACCGGCCAATGCGAAACACTGCAACAGCCTCTGCTTTCTGAATCTGACCCATACGCCGCCCTTTTTCGCAGCGTCCCTCATATCGCTCATACCTCTTGCTGCCTCCTGTATGCTCATGTTTTTAGCACAATATCCTGCTTTTATCGTAATGCTTTTAAACTGCGGTGTATAATGTTCAAATCTAATTTTTACTGTCAAAAATTAAGATTTTGTGTGAAGCCTGTCTTTGAAAAACGCATCGCAAATGCGGAATTTGCGGCTCAGGACGCCGGAATTGAGTTTCGCGCCGCGAACTGATATAATTGGACTGTCCGGGTGCAAATTATCGGGACGGTAAGGACAGAAGCCCATGCCTATACTTAGAAGCAGCTTAGGATTTTTAAAAAAACTGTCATACTGTTTTATGAATTTTACCATAGGCACAAAAATGGTCATCGTGTACCTGGTTGTGATTCTTATACCTACCTTTATGTACAGCATTTATTTTTATATACAAATCTCAAACAACATCGTCAATATGTATGAAACAGGCAACCAGCAGCTGATGGAGCAGGCCTACTCCAACTTCAAGGGGGAAATATCGCAGATAGAATCCACCTATCAGCTGTTTCAATACAACAGGTCCGTAACTCAGTTTTTAAACGGCTATTATCCTTCCGAGGCAGATGAAATATATGCTTACCTGAAGGACATCCAGCCGCTTTTTGCATACGGGCACGCAAGCAACAAAAATATTGAGGATATTACAATTTACAGATACCGCAATTCATCGATCGAGCTGAAACGCTACATATTGGGAGTCGACAAATTCACGGGCAGCACCGCCGTCATCAGGAGCATTCCGCCGGATAAGGGGCTGTGGGTGCTGGACAACGAGGGCGGAGGAAATCTGCTGAAATACTATAAAAAGTGCTACAGCACCAACTTTTACAGAGAGCTCGGCTTCGTGCAGATTACCGTGAAAAGCAGCAATCTTCTGAACAGATTTAATGTCATCGGTAAAGATCAGGTGCTCCTGTTCCGGCATGACAATGAGTGGTTTACGATTCGGGACGGACTTTTGCAGAATATTGACGCTGAAAGTGAAACCAATCCTACCATAAGCTATTTCTTAAAATCCGGTCTGTCGGAGATAAGGGCCGGATACCAGTCAAACGTAAAACTGCTCGTAAATGCCCTCCAGATCAAAGAGCTGGATGTCATGGCGGTCCTGCTGACGCCCTCAACCATCATTATGGGGGACAGCAGGGAATATACGCCCCTGATATATCTGGCGATACTCCTGGTATTCCTGTCCCTTATCTATTACATCATAATATCGTCGGTGACCCGAAGAATGGCAAGGCTGGCAAAGCACATCAGAAAAACCGACCACGATAATCTCAGCGAGTATCGGGGCATTGAATATAAAGACGAAATCGGAGCATTGATAAAGTCCTACAATGAAATGATCAAGCGTATAGGCTCCCTGGTCGACAGCTTGAATATCGCGGAGCTGAAAAAGCGGGAAGCTGATTTCTACGCCCTGCAGGCCCAGATAAAGCCGCATTTCATATACAACTCCCTCGAAACCATCCGTATGATGGCCGAGACCAATAACGACCCCTCGGTCGCCGATATCACCTATAACCTCGGACGCTTCATGCGCTACAATTTGTCGAAGAAAAAGGATGAAACCCTGCTGAAGGACGAGGTTGAAAACGTAAACAATTATTTGCAGATCTATAAGGTCAGCATGGGGGAAAGGCTTGCGTTCAACATCAATATCAACTGCGACATCAGTCTTGTCAAATGCCCCGGCTTCATACTCCAGCCCCTGGTTGAAAATAGTTTGCACCACGGATTGTCAAGCCGCCGCGGAAGATGTATCATTGAAATCAATGTACATGAAAATACTAATTTTATGGAAATTGTCATCTGCGATAACGGCGTGGGCATCTCGGAAGAGAGGCTCAAGATTATCCAGGGCGTTCTGGAGGGGTCGGCCGCTTCTTCCGAGCTGAGGACCATAGGAAACGGGATAGGAATCGTCAATGTGAACGAACGGATAAAGTCATATTTCGGAAACCGTTCCGGGCTTTCGATCGAAAGCGCAGACGGTTCGGGAACTACATGCAGGATTCAGTTTGAAAGGTATGGGAGGGCCCTGGGAAATGCGGCTGATGATAGTAGACGATGATCAGGTGATATTGAACGGAATTGTGTCCATCATAAGAAAAAGCGAGGTAAAGGCCGAGATAATCACTGCGTTTGACGGTATCGACGCCATCGAAAAGCTCAAGGGCGCGGGGGCCGATCTGGTGATTACCGATATCAGCATGCCGGGAATGGACGGGCTCGAATTGATAAAGGAAGCCCAGGCTCGCAGGTACTGCGGCCGGTATGTGATTCTCACAGGGTATGACGAGTTTGAATTTGCCAGACAGGCCATCCGGTACAGGGTGAACGATTACCTTTTAAAACCGATCAACAAGGAAGAGCTTATAGATATAATACTGAAAGTCGAACGCGAAATGACAGGCGGGGGTGTGCCGGAAAGGAAAATGGCATTGCCCGACATAGAGGCCTGCAGGGTGACGGTTGATCCGGAAAATTGCTCGGACAGGATGAAAAAAATCTTATATTATATCAACGACAATTACAATCTGGATATTTCTCTCAATAAGATAGGCAATCTTTTCAACCTCCATCCCAACTATATATGCTCGCTGTTCAGCCAGGAACTGGGAGTGACCTTTCTCCATTATCTTGACGGCTTCAGGATAAGAAAAAGCGCCGAAATGCTGCTGTTTGACAACAGAAAGGTTGTCCGGGAGATTGCCGAGGCATCCGGCTTCATGAATGAAAGCCATTTTTATAAGGTTTTCAAAAAGCGGGTGGGAATGACGCCGGGACAGTTCCGTGGAGCCTATGTTCCAAAAGACGGACAATAGCATCCAGCCGTTTTTCAGGGTCGTATTGCAAAATATCACGCCTGCGTCTCTTTTATGATTTTTGCCTTCAGCCTTTCTCCAAGCTTCCGGCCTTGCCGGTCAAAAAATCTGCCGGCCAGTTTTTTTCCAAGCCGGAGCTTTACCGGATAATAGTAGTCCGATTCCATCCATCCTCTCGCCTGATAATACTCGCAATCCTTTGCCATGAAGCTCATATAAGGCATAAAAGAACGCGTCATGCGGAACATGATAAAATCCTTCCATTTTGGCTTCCTCAACCTTCTGCCGTATAAAACGGAGAAGAAATCCCTTGCCGCTTTTTCCGCCTTCTCTGTATTCTTTGCCAGCAGCCCCGCTGATCTGAAGCCCGGAGGCGTTCTGAGCACCAGGCCCGGTACCGCGGTAAGCCCCCATATGTGAGCGATCTTGTTCAGGTAGGCCAGAGCATCCTCATGACCGTTGACAGCTTGGACGGTAATAGCTATAAAGGCCTTGTCAAAAAAACACGGGCGGTGGAATATGTACGCAATCCTGTCGATAAACATTTTCAATTGTCCCGATATCTGGAGGGAATAGACCGGTGATGCGAAGATTATACCGTCCGCCGACAGCAATTTTCGCATGATTTCTTCCGTATCGTCCTTGAGCGGGCAATGCTCCTCGCCCCTGGCGACACAGGTGAGGCATCCTCTGCAGGGCTGTATGTCCCTGTCCTTGAGCTGGATATACTCGATTTCGAATTCGCATAATGCGCCGAGCTTCTCCTCAAACAGCCGGACTGCGTTAAAGGTGTCTCCCGTTCTCGGACTGCCGATGACGGCGACTATTTTTTTCATAGCGGACCTCGCAAAAAATACTAATTGAAAAATTTATACTGAAAACATCACTATATGTCTGAAATATCTGCAATTCTTCTTGTGAAACAGACGTAAAAGCCTGCCTTTTGCTAAAAGGCAGGCTTTACGCGTTGCAGGGCGGCTTAAGCTTTCAGCGCCCTCAGCCATTCATTTCAGAATTGTGCGTCATATCAGATTCGACTTTTGCAGCAGCTTTTGGATAATTACGGCTACCTCCGCACGTGTGATATTTTCCTTCGGAGCAATCAGGCTGCCGCCCCTGCCGGACAGGATTTCTTCCTTGAGGCAGGAAGCAACGGCCGCTTTTGCCCATTCCGAAACCTCCCCGGAATCCTTGAAGGCTTCAAGCAGCTTTTCCGCTTCGCCGCCTTTAAGCTCCGTTTTCAGTCCGGTGACCTCCATGGCTTCGGCGATCATGACCATGGCCTGTTCCCGGGTCAGCCTGGCCGCAGGTTCGAATTCGCCGTTTTTGTATCCCGAAGCAATACCGTACTCATTTGCAACAGATACGGCGTCATAATACGGGGAGTCCTTCGTTACGTCGTCAAAGACATCCCTTCCCGTGCCGGTGCGCATAAGTCCGAGCGCCCTGACGGCAATAGCCGCAAATTCGGCCCTGGTGACGTCCCGGTCAGGCTCGAATTTATCCTTTCCGACGCCGCTGATAATCAGCCTCGATCCCATGTCGTTGACGGCGGCCTTTGCCCAGTGGTTTTCGACGTCCTTAAAGGCTTTGGGGCTCCAGATGACCGAATAAGCGCTGTTTGTCAGACTGTTTATCCTTGCGTAATATTTGCCGTCGATGACTATGATCGTTGTCGGCACGTGGGAGAAGGTTCCGTCGGCGTTGAGTACGATGCCTGTCGAGATTTTAGCCGGGTCAACGCCTTCGGGGATAGCCACCGTCCTTTCGACATAGCCGTTGAATTTGGAAACCTCTATCGTCTTGCTTCCGCTTGTACACGTGATTTCAAATTCCACCGGCTTGACAACGATGCTATAGCTGTTCCTGTCGGCCGTATTCTGAACTATTTTTACCGTTTCGTCAGAGGGGGAGGATATTTTAACATTTACCGCGATATCCTTTAAATCCACCTGTCTTCCGATCTCGGAAGAAACCGCGTCGATGTTTATCCGGGCCGCAGGCAGCGTATAAGTGACATTTCCGGTCTTGATTTCAAGCACGGCCTCTTTCAGCTCCATGTTTTTTACCGTCTGACCGTTTATTTGCCCGATCACAACATCCGCATCGTTCTTGACAGGTATGGTCACTACGGTATTATTGCCTTCTTTTTGCAGCTTCTCGTCAATCTTTTTATCGTCTATCGTCACCGTTATGACCGTCTTGTCCTCCACTTTTGTAATAACGGCGGTAGCCGCGGTTTCGGTTTTACCGTTCACAAGGATCTCCACTCCGGGCTTTTCAGGCTGAACCGCGGGCGGCGTGCCGCCGCCTCCCGTATTGCCTCCGTTTGAGGGCGTAAACGGTGTTACCGCATTGGAAGCCGCAGATTCCGGACCGTTTCCGGCGGCATTGACGGCCTTTACGGTAAAGGTATAGGAGGTGCCGTTGGTCAGGCCGGTAATCGTTATGCTTAACCCCGACCCCGTCGTTGTAATATTCCCCGGATTTGAAACTGCGACATATCCGGTTATCGGACTTCCTCCGTTATCGGCCGGTGCGGTGAAGGTTACCGTGGCCTGTCCGTCTCCGGCTTCCGCCGATACGTTTACCGGCGCCCCCGGTACGGTTCTTGGCACGGCGCTTACCTCGACGGAGCCCGGCCCCTCATTGCCGTCGATAATGGCTTTTACTACAAAGTAATAGGTTGTGCCGTTTGTAAGGCCGGCTGCGTCATAGCTGTTGACGTCTTCGCCTACTGTTGCCTGGACTGACCCGTCATACGAGCCCGGTATGGCGCTCATATATATAGTATATCCCATCGCTCCGGGCACGCTTCCCCAGCTGATAAGCGCATGCGCATCGCCTGCAACCGCTGACCGAATGTCCGGCGCCGAAGGTATTGACGCATTTATCGTCAGATTGTCCGTTGCGGTCTGCCGCCCGTTGCAGATAAGCGTCACCGGATTCCCGTTATGGGCCGCCGCGGACAGCACTGTCCCATTCTCGGGACTTGCGGTGATATTGGCCTCGGCAAATTGCGCAAACGCCACATCTTCGGTTGTACCGTCATTGTAAGTGAGGACAGCGACCAGGCCTGACAGCTCCAGCGCTTCTCCCGTCGTATATATGAGCCTGTCCGGCTGCGTCTTTACCGCGATGCCCGTCACCGACCGCGCGGCAGTGGCGTTGAATGTAACGGTAAAGCTTGCCGTGTTGCCCGTCCCCGTCCCGGCAGTGCTTGTTGCCCCTGCCGAGGCCGAGCCTGCCACCGACGGCGTGAACGCTGCCGTCTGAAATTCTCTGCCGTTCTTTGAGGTCAGGGTCACTGTCGCGGTATACACCTGTCCCGCCATGAATTTGCCGCTCGCTGTCAGGGCTTCGTTCCAGGTCAGGCCGGTCACCGTATAGTCAGCATTGCCAGTGGCGGTCTCCGCCTCCGCCTCCGTCTGGGGCGATGCCCCCGCCGCAGGCGTCGTCAGGGTTACCGATGCTGCGCTTATCGGCGCGGGCCCCGGGTCATTTATCGTAAGATCGCCGGTTATCGCTGTATGCGTGTTGCAGGTCAATGTAACAGGACTTCCGTTGTGCGTCACCCTTACAAGGGTCGTACCGTCCGCCGGGTCCGTCGTTATCCCTTTCCCCGCGAAGTCTCCCAGTACAACATCTTCAGTCGTACCGTCGTTATAGGTCAGCGTAACGGTCAGGCCCGTCAGGTCCAGCGTTTCTCCCGCCGTATATGTCAGCTTGGCGGGCTGCGTCTTCACCGCTATATCCGCCGCCGCCTTCGCCGCCGTTGGGTCGAATGTCACGGTGAATGTGAGCTTATTGCCCTCCGTATCCCCGCTTATCGTACCCTCGCCCGGAGTCCCTGCGTCAACCTCCGGCGTCAGCGCGCGGAACTTGTTCCCCGTAGCCGCCGTAAGCTCTATCTCCGCCTTGTAGGCCGTCCCTGCCTTGAACTTTCCTCCGGCCGTCAGCGTGGCGTCCGTCCCATCGCTGTTCTCCCACGTGAGCTTCGTCACGGAGTACGTCCCGGCTCCGGCCGTCAGGCTGCCCGCCGTTATCGGCTCGGCTCCCGCCGCCGGGGCCGCCAGCCCCGTTATGCCCGCTTCCGTAATGGCTGTGATTGCCGCGTTTACCGCAAGGGTGTCCGTGGTCGCATCATGTCCGTTGCAGCTCAGCGTGATCC
>JAEZJL010000015.1 GCA_023415815.1 Bacillota bacterium
GTATAGTATGTCGGCCTTGTTTATAACCACGATGGACTCCGACTTGTTGACGGCGATATAATCCTTGAAATTGTTCCTTTTTGATACGCCGGGGTCGGGGCCGTTCCTTTTTCTGGCGGATATGTCGGTAGTGACGCGCTGCATGAGCTTGTTAAAGCGCTCCTGCGTCGCAGGCTTCATTATATAATCGAAGGCGCCCAGTTCAAATGCGTTGAGAGCGAATTTTTCATACGCCGTCAGGAAGACGACGTAAATGCTGGGCAAAATGGCCGTTGCCTTCTGCGCGAACTCAAGTCCGTCCATATCCGGCATGGCGATATCGGAAACCAGGATGTTCGGATTGAGGCTCTTTATTTCGTCCAGAGCAGATACCGGCCTTTGATAGCTTCCGACGACCTGGATATTTTCATAACTCTTCAAAAGATTTATCAGCTGCTCCTGCGAATAATAATCGTTGTCCACGGTAACCAGTCTTATCACAATATCGCTCTCCAGTATGCCTTTAAATTCTGCTCCCGCTTAAGCTTACACGGATGCCTCGCATTTTTTGTCCAGTTTACCATAATGAAATTTTGTTGTCTTCACCCGAATGGGTGAGGAAGAGAAAAAAAGAAAACCTTTTGTCTAAATGGATATACTACTTATCTTTAAAAAAATGCACTTTGTCCCGAAAGCATAGTTACATTTCCGGCTAACCGATATAATGAAAAAAAAGTATTGGAAAGGGGGCAACTGATTTCAGGTTATATAGCGGAAGCCGCTGACGCCTGGAGTTGGGAATATATGGCAGAGTATTTATCGCCGGGAGTATATGTTGAAGAATTTGATCAGGGAAGCAGGCCGATGGAAGGCGTGAGCACCAGCACGGCAGGCTTTGTGGGGATGGCTGCGAGAGGCGCGGTCAAGGGCGTGCCGGAGCTTGTCACAAGCTTTGCCGATTTTAAAAGGAAATTCGGAGGGTATCTTTCAAGGGTTGAATATGGCGATTATTCTTATCTTCCCATCTGTGTGGAGCAGTTTTTCATTAACGGCGGCGCCAGGTGCTTTGTTATGAGAGTCGCCCCTCCCGACGCAAAGGCGGCGACCAATGCCGCAGGCGACGAAAGGTCCGCAGGCCTGGTCCATATCAGCGCCAGGAACCCCGGGATGTGGGGCAACAAGATAAGGGTCGTCATAACCGACGCTTCGAAGGCCAGGACGCAGATCCTTGATATCAAGGAGGACTCCAATACAGGAAACAGGTATATCGTCAAAAACACTGCGGGCTTTTGCGAGGGCGACATCGTTTCCTACACCGACGGCGTCCGGACGCTGCTCAATAAAATAGTCAAGGTTCAGGATGATTTCATCCAGTTTGAAAATGCTTTTGATCTTGAGGTGATCGACCAGAAAATTCTCCCCACTAAAACCATCTCGACCTGTGAGATAAGCGTTGCCGTAAAATACGAGGACATCGCCGAAGCTTATGAGAACGTATCCTTCAATCAGGCGGCCGCCAATTTTATAGAGAAGAGGATGGCTAAGTCGGAGCTTGTCTCAATTGCCTATGAAAGCGGTCCCGAAGATAAAGAAATTATTAGGCCTTATGAGCGCATATCCGGGAGCACTGCGGATTCCTTTGTGATAAGCCTGGCAGGCGGCAGCAACGGCAGCAGCATGAACGCCGACGCCTCCGTGTTCATAGGCTTGGACAACGGTCCCGGCGAAAGAAGCGGGATACAGGCGTTCCTGGAGAATTCCCAGGTCAGCGTAATGGCGGTCCCGGGCGTTACAGACCCCAACGTGCAGATAACGCTGGTAGCGCACTGTGAAAATCTGGGCAGCCGCTTTGCGGTATTGGACATCCCGAGGGACAGGAAGAAGGTCGACGAAGTTATAGCGCACAGGTCCATGTTCGACAGCAATTATGCGGCGCTTTACCATCCCTGGCTCGAGGTGTTCGACCCGCTGGACAAAAAGAGCACCCACATCCCTCCGTCTGCCTCGATTGCAGGCATATATGCCCGCTCCGATACTGAACGCGGAGTGCAGAAGGCGCCGGCCAACGAGGTGGTGCGCGGCTGCACGGGGCTTGACTGCCTTTACAACAAGGGAGAACAGGATATCCTGAACCCGCAGGGCATTAACCTCATCAGAGTGTTCCCTGGACAGGGGATACGCGTGTGGGGCGCAAGGACCTGCTCCTCCGAGTCCAACTGGAAATATGTGAACGTGAGAAGACTGTTCATATTTATTGAGGAATCCATCAAGGCCAACACCAACTGGGTCGTATTCGAGCCCAACGAGGTCATGCTCTGGTCGAGGGTCAAGCGCACGATCGAGGTGTTCCTGACAAACCTGTGGAGGGATGGCGCTCTTGCCGGAGGCACCGCAGAGGAAGCGTTTTTCGTGGATATCGGCAGGACGACCATGACCCAGGACGATATAGACAACGGAAGGCTCATCTGTGTAATAGGAGTGGCGCCAGTTAAGCCCGCCGAATTTGTGATATTCAGGATCACACAGAAGGTTAACGAAGCCCAGGGATGAGCATGGACGACAGCATGGCTGGATTGAAGCAATAAGATGATAAAAAAATAGGAAAGGGGATGGGCAGATGGATTACCCATATACAAAATTTAAATTCCGTCTTGAGATCACCGGAATAGATCAGGCGGGATTTTCGGAGATAAGCGGATTTGACGCCAATGTCGACGTAATAGAATACAGGGAGGGAGACTCTCCCGTATCCACGCCGGTGAAATTGCCCGGTCTGACCAAGTACGGCAATGTAACTCTTAAATGGGGCGTTTCGAGCTCTATGGAGCTCTATGAATGGCTCCAGGGCATCAGCGACGGCGATATAGAGCGGAAGACCGTAACAATCACGGCGCTGGGACCCAAAGGGGACGCCACGGCATCATGGCAGCTCATCAACGCATGGCCGGCGAAATATACCGCACCCGATTTCAACGCCACTGCCTCCGAGGTCGCTATTGAAAGCCTGGAGCTGGCGCACGAGGGGATGACCCGCACGGCGTAAATAAGATTTTTATAGGCTCCTGTCCGCCGGGGAGGCGGCTGCCTCCCCGACGGACGGGAAGTTAAGATATTCAGACGGATCGGAGGCTTTTTTATGGTATTTGAGACGGAATTCGCGTTTGAGCTGCCCAAGGGCTATGTGGATGAAAACGGCACGCTGCACAGGCACGGTACCATGCGC
>JAEZJL010000025.1 GCA_023415815.1 Bacillota bacterium
GCTATGTATTGATCTCCGTGGGCCAGGATATGGATTGGGGGGGCCTGCTTACGGACAGCAGGATAGAGCTGAATGCCAACAGGACGGTCAAGGCCGACCCCTTTACCTTTCAGACGGGAGAACCCGATGTATTTGCAGGCGGGGATGCAGTGACAGGCCCCAAATTTGCCATCGACGCCATTGCGCTTGGCAAGCAGGGCGCCGTCTCAATACACCGTTACGTGCATTCGGGGCAGAGCCTGACCATCGGCCGCAGCAAAAGGGAATACCGTGCGCTGGACAGGGATAACGTTGATTTCAGCGGATTTGACCGCATGCCGAGGCAAAAAGCGGGACATATCAGCGGAGAGAAGCCCGGAGAGACCTTCAGGGATTTGCGCGGCACCTTCACCCAGGAACAGATTGCGAAGGAAACGGAACGCTGCCTGAGCTGCGGCGCCACGGTCGTCGATGAATTCCTGTGCGTGGGCTGCGGCGTTTGCACGACCAAATGTAAATTCGAGGCGGTTTCCCTTGTCAGGAAATATGACGGGGAAGGCGCGGCACTCCTTGATATGAAGCCAATCGTCGTTAAGTACATGCTGAAACGCAAGGGCCGGATTGCGGTTAAAAAGGTGAAGAAGGTCTTGGGCTTTAAATGAGGAGGATGAGCTCCCATGCATGAATTGGGAATCATGATTGAAATTGTCAAAACGGTTGAAAATTTTGCAAGGCAAAACGGCGTAACCAGAATCGATACTTTGGTGCTTCAAATCGGAGAACTGGCCGCGGTGGTCCCGGAATTCATCCGGCAATGCTATCCCGCGGCAGTGGACGGCACCCTGCTGCAGGATACGAAACTAAAAATAGACATCCTGCCGGGCAACGGTATCTGTAAACAGTGCCGTAAGGTTTTCAACATTCTTAAGAGCGGCGGAAAATGTCCGGAATGCGGAAGTAATGACTGGGAGCTGTTGGGCGGCAAGGAATTTATGATTAAGGAAATTGTTGCTTGCTAAAATAATTACCTTATAAAAAGGAGGCTTTTATGTTTACTTTTAATTATGCGGAAGGCGCGACCCTTTTTTCTGCTTGGGGAATCTGGCTCATCGTCTTTGCCGGCTTGTTTTTGTTTAATGAATTCTCGAGAAGATGGAAGTGGGCCGGATTTTTCAGCTTTATCATTTTGCCCGTAGTATTAAGCATTCTCTGGTCAACGGCTCTTAAGGACATAACCTATACCGACTGGTTCCATCTCGCAAAGGTTTATTCTTCAACGGCGGGATGTATCGGTTTCTGGTGTATCCGGCATCTCCAAAAGAAGGATAAGCTGACGGGGGAGGTCTCCTGGAGACTTGCGGACAATAAATTTGCTCTCTGCTTTCCTCCCCTGATACTTGCAATCAACATTCTTGAAGCGGTGGCAAGAGACGCGCAGGTTGGAATGCAGTACTGGCTTGTTAACTCCGGCCCGATAGAGGGAGAGGCGGTAGGGGTGATGGGCGGGCCGTGGAACTATATGAATGCGGCGGCAGGGATTCTGAATATTATCGCCATTACAGGCTGGTTTGGAATTGTCATCCGGAAGAAGACAAAGAAAGACGGCAGTAAAGACATGCTATGGCCCGATATGCTGTGGTTCTGGATTATCGCCTATGACCTCTGGAACTTTACTTACACCTATAACTGTATTCCTACCCATTCATGGTATGCGGGCTTTGCCCTGCTGGTTGCGCCAACGCTGTGCGCATTCACCGTCGGTAAAGGCGCATGGCTTCAGCACAGGGCCCAGACCCTTGCGATCTGGTGCATGTTTGCCCAGACCTTTCCCTTCTTTCAGGACAAGGGCATCGCTATGGTCAAGTCCACATACAGCCAGCCCGTCTATACCTTCTGGGGAGCTCTGGCGCTGGGGAGCAATGTTGCGGTAATTATTTATATGATTTATAAAATAGTGAAAACTAAGAGAAATCCCTACAAAGGCGAGCTATATACCGATCATAAGGAATATGGGGAAATTAAGGCCATGGCCGGGTAAACGGGGAATTGCCGAAGGTTTGCATTTTTTGCGGAGGGGGTCGGAGCCTTAAAGGTCCGGCTCCCTGATTGTTTTTATCCGTGTATCCGATCGGGTCGTTTTATGCTAATATAATTTATATCTTTACAAAAGTATGAGGGAAAGAAAACGATGGCTGAAATTAATAAAAGAAAGCAGCGGATTATCGACGCCGCGATTGAGGTCCTGAAGGAAAACTCAATCGAAGAGACGACCGTCCGCAAGATAGCGTCAAAGGCCGGTCTCACGACAGGCTCGTTATACCATCATTATAAAAATAAAGACGAAATACTGTTTGACGTCATGAAGCAGTCCCTTCAGTTTACCCATAAAATGATCGAACGGGTGAGAAATGAGAAGAAATCCAAAAGAGGGAAGGAGCTGCTTTCCGAAATTGTTTCAGAGGTGGGCAAAAGGCTGTCAAAGGTGGATGAACAAAAGCTGCACATTCTTTTGCTCAATGACGTGATCGCAAGAAACAGAGAAATAAAAGGAAAGTATCAGAGCAATTACACCGAGATCATCAGCAATACCGCCAATTTGTTTAACGACGCCTTTGAAATAGAAAATGCGGAATATAAAAAAGAGGTCGCGGCCATATTGGTCGCGGCCATCGACGGGGTCGCCATACAGCAGGCCTTAGGCGTTTTGCCGGAGGATTTGAAGAAAATGATAGACACCTTTAATTCCTTTTTTACCGAAAGCATACCGCTGTTTCTGAAAAATCATATGAAATAAACACATGCAGTATTTTTGCTTTATTCATCCTCACTTCGTTGATATAGTCGCTTATGGACTTTGAAGTCAATGGATTGAAGAGATGTTCAAGGCGGTCGGTATTCTGTACTCGCAGGGCACGCTGGTCTGGCATAAGGCGCAGCCTGCCACCTGCTTTCCGTCCCCGCCGTACGACTGCGCCAATTGCCGCGACTTTTCGCCGTAGGCCGTGTTCCAGCATTTGAGCTTGTCATGCCCGTCGGGGGATACGGCGTTGGCGGGACATCTCTTCATGCAGGCTCCGCAAGTGCCCTTGCTCAGAAACAGGCAATATTCCGTGTACTCTTTCGCGGTCCGGATATCCGGGGCAAGGGGCAGCTCTGTGATGAGGGAAACAAAGCGGACTGCGATCCCCCGCTCCGTGATCAGTCCTTCGTTGATGCCGAAGGCGCCCTGCCCCGCGGCGTATGCGATGTGGCGCTCAGACCAATTCGAAACAAAGCCGGCCACCTTGTAAAATCCGGAGTTTTTTACCGGGCAGATTGTTCTGTAATTCAATTCGCTCAGATACGCCGTGACGTCGTCGGCAAGCGCCTGGACGATAGACGCGGATTCCATATTGAACAGGGCCCAGGCCTTTGACGGTGCGCTTGTCTGCGGCCTGTTGCTCTTTCTGAGCTCTTCCCCTATGGGGAGCACAATGCTGATAACCGTCCCTCCCCGGTAGCTCCCCGATCCGAACTCCAGCTCGAAGAATTCCCGCGGCGTCAGGTGCCCGCTGCCAATGATGGTTTTATACTGCTCAAAAAGCGGATCGTCCGCCGAGGCATATTTGATCACCGGCGCGTCAAAATACCGGGCGTGCAGCTCCTCCGACCAGTTGGCCCTGTTCTCCAGAATAAATTGTCGTATCTTTTCTTCCAATTGCGTTTTCATTTCTGACACTCCTTTTCATTTACTGTTTATGTGTACATCATTGTTGTAACTTGAAAAGTTACAACAATAGGTAAAAAAATTATTCGCTCCGCATGTGATTTTTTTCGGCGATGGGGCGGATGACCTCCTGCAGCGTGGAAGCGGCCAATCTGTCCTCAAGTGCCTTCTGTGCGTCCAGAAGCGGCGGGGCGACGGCGTCAAGGATGTGGGCGCCCACATAGCACTTCAGATTCGGATTCTTGTGGACAGCGAACAGGGCGTCATCCTCCGACGTTTTGACGGCATTATAGATGTCCAGCAGCGTGATATCCTTCGGCGCGCGCTTCAGCGCCGCGCCGCCCACGCCGGCCTTGACCTCCACCAGTCCCGCCTTTTTCAGCATCGCGATCATCCGGCGGATGACGACGGGATTTGTGTTGATGCTCAGAGCCATTATTTCTGAGGTGGTCGAAATATCCTTATACTTTATGCTGTTCAGGGCAATCAGCGTCATCGCATGGACTGCAACTGAAAACCTTGTGTTCATTCTCATTTTATTCACCTGTAACTATTATAGTTACATCGATGCGGTATGTCAATAGCTTTTAAAGAGTTCGGCTTTTGTTGCAAATGGAAAAACGCTTAGCATTAAAAGACCTCTGATAAATTGCATTTCATATATAAGAAAATCTTAAGCAGTTCATAAGATGAAATTCCAACATGGCTCCCTGCTCTGTGGTTAAATGATATCACTACGGAATGAGGAGCTTTTTTATATGCCGCGAAGGGTAAAAAAGAAAAAGTCAGGAATACGCATATTTGTGACATTTCTATTGCTGGTTGCCGCTGCAGCCTTTGTTTACGAATCCATTCTTATGTCGGAAGACCAAAAAATATTTAAGAAGGATCATAACGATAAAGCCCCGGCATATTCAGCTTTAAAGAAAACGTCGGGTTCTTCCGGCGCCGGATCAAAGCCGGTCCCCTCTCCAAAGAAAGAACCCGCCCCATCTGTTTCCATATCTCCCGACAAGCTGAACAGTCCTAATGCGATTCTCATCCGTTTAAAAGATCAAACCGTCCTGATGCAAAAAAACAGCGGGGAAAAAATCTATCCCGCTTCGATGACTAAAATGATGACCGCCATTGTTGCGATAGAAAATTCACCGGATCTGAAGGGGGAAATAAAGCTTACCAATGCTGTGTTTCAGGGCCTGTACGAAGCGGATGCTACAATGGCAGGCTTCCAGCCGGGTGAGAAGGTAAGGGTGATTGACCTTTTATACGGGGCGATGCTCCCAAGCGGCGCAGAGTCTTGTATTGCGCTCGCGGATCAGATTGCGGGCTCGGAGCAGGGCTTTGTAGAGATGATGAATAAAAAGGCGGCCGAGCTTGGCATGGACAACACCCATTTTGATAATGCGACCGGACTTCACGATGAAAACCACTACACAACCGTCAAAGATCTGGCTGTTCTTCTAAGCTATGCTTTGCAAAATGATACTTTCCGGGAGGTTTTCACTTCGTCCCGTCATTCCACACAACCTACAAATAAGCATCCTGACGGGATTACCTTTTACAGTACCATGTTCAAAGAGCTCAAAAATCAAAACATTGCCGGCGGGGAGATTTTAGGGGGGAAAACCGGATATACCGACGAGGCTGGCCTGTGTCTCGCGAGTCTCGCCAAAGTGGGCAAACAGGAATATATTCTGGTTTCAGCCGGCGCAAAAGGAGATAACCATTCCGAACAATTTAATATTACCGATGCATTAGTTGCATACAACAGCATAGGGAAATAAATAAGGCAAAACGCGAAAAAAATCGGGCTGAAAAAGTGCATTTTCCGGCCCGGCTTTTAATGCGTTTGGATAACATACTGCGGATATAGCTTATTATGGATTGCAGCCTGTCCTAGCTCAATGATGCGGTGTCATTTGACCCGCACAAGCTCGAAATAGGTCCTTCCGGCGGACATTATCATTGTATCGCCGTCTTTGATCAGCAATGTACAGCCGCTGACGTCCGGCCCGGAGACGGTCACTTCCGTTACCGAATCCGCATCAATACCCAGCGTATCAAAGTTCATTCTGAAGTTCATCAGGAAATCGTTCCTGGATATAACATCTTCCTGATAACCGGGTTTCTTGATAACAGTTGCCGCATCGGAAGGCTGATCGTTGAATATCCCTGCCTCGTCGGCTGAAAAGCTCAGATTTCTGCCCACCAGCTTTTCCGCATCCTCTTTGCTGTATGTTCCGGCATCGCCGTACGCCAGCACCCTGGCAACCGACCATTGGCCGTAATAACCTTCCTGCGCCCCGGCAGAGGAGGACGGACTTTCACTGCCGGAATCATTTTGGACATTGTCCGAGGGCTTATCTGCTTCGTCCTGCTTTGTGCTGCTTGAAGAGGACGGAGCGACGGTACCGGCTGTGCTGTCTGAGGGTTGTTCAGGCACGACGGATGAGGTGGTATCCACGGCGGGGTCATCAGGTGCCGTATTTGCGGGGGCGGTATCTGTTGTACTGACGCAGCCCGTCAAGCCGGTAAGCAAAACGGCTGCAAGGATGATGGACAGCAGTATTCCAATCCTTTTGGTTCTGTAAAAACCTTCGATCATGAGAATTCTCCTTTTTATATTGGGCTTGCGATTCATTACGCCGTCAGTTGCCCGAATGAAATTGAATCTAGTGCCTTTTTGTACTTTTTATGACGTTATAAAAGTGCCGGACGTTCCATTTGCCGAAGGAATTAAGTTTACCGCCGGTTGATTTCATCAGCATAAATCAACAACAGTTCCATTGTACGCCGCTTCACTTCCGGATAAAATAAAAAAGGAGGCGATCTCATGAAGGAAATAAATATTGCTAAGGTGCTTGTCAGCAAACGGAAAGAAAAAGGTATCACACAGGACGAGTTTGCAAACTATATCGGGGTATCAAAGGCTTCTGTTTCAAAATGGGAAACAGGTCAAAGCTATCCTGACATTACCTTTCTTCCGCAGATTGCGGCATATTTCAATATCAGCATCGACGATTTGATGGACTACAAGCCGCAGATGCCGAAAGGGGATATTCGCAGGCTTTACCACACAATGTCAGGCGCGTTTGCGGCTGAGCCGTTTGAAGAGGTTATGGACCGCTGCCGGGAAATCATTAAAAAGTACTTTGCCTGTTTTCCTCTGCTATTGAAAATGGGCTTATTGATACTAAACCATCATACATTTTCAAAAGACACCGGCAAGAGGGCAGCCTCTCTTTTGGAAGCGAAGGAGCTATTCATCCGGGTTAAACAGGAAAGCGGGGATGCGGAGCTGGCAAAACAGGCATTGTATCTGGAGGCCTGCTGCTGTATGGCTCTTGGAGATCCACAAAAAGTGCTCGAGCTTTTTGAAATAACAAATGCCCCGCTGCTGCCCGTAGAAACGTTGTTAGCATCTGCCCACCAGGCGACAGGTAAAATCGAGGACGCAAAAATCACCCTGCAGGTTGGAATATACCAGCATATTGTTTCTTTGTCAGGGATTTTTCCCGCTTATCTTATGCTGTGTGAGAATGAACCGGAAAGCTTCGAAGCAGTATTGCGGCGAGGACTCGCCATTGCGGAAGCTTTTGATTTAAAGCAGCTGCATCCCATTGTTTTCATAAACCTCTATCTATCAGCCGCACACGGGTATATCACACAAGGGAATAAGGAAAAGGCCTTGAATATGCTTCAGCAATATGCCCAAACAGCTGCAGGCAGTATTTACCCACTTGAATTGCACGGGGATGGCTTTTTCAGCAGGATGGATGCCTGGTTTGCCGAGCTGGATTTGGGTGTTGCCCCGCAGCATGATGAAAAAGCAATAAGACAAGGTATGTATGACAGTGTGGTGAATAATCCGGATTTTTCTTCAATCGCAGAGGACTACCGATTTAAGAAAGTGGCGGAAAAATTAAAGGCAAACTGTCAGGAAGCGGGAATATAAGCGTTTGCTGTATCTCAACAAGGGATGTGATCAAAATAGGACAATGGAGAAGCCTGCTAAGGCTTGAACCTTTTTTAAAAGAAAATCGATTAACTTTGGCTGCCGGAATTGCATGCGTTCTTCTTTGCTCCTTGCTGGCGGCCCCAATTCCTTATATAACAGGCATTCTGCTTGATAAGGTTTTGATGGGAAACAGAAGCTACAGCCATCTCTGCATTTATGTTGGAACAATGGCAGGGCTGTATGTCCTGCAGCACTTTATTTCTCTCATCTCCGGAAGCTTGTTTGTTAAAATCAGCAATTCTGTAGTCAATGAATTGAAATATTCGGTGATGAGCAAGGTGCTGGATTTGCCGTTGAGCTTTCTTTCGACCACTGAAAAGGGATATGTTCAGGAACGGATATCGGAGTGCAGTTCGGTGGGAAACGCTTTTTCACCTGTCATCATCAGTATGCTGCTCAGTGTTATTAATGCAATTTCAGCGATTATTATAATGCTCACCATCAACAGCAAAATGACCTTAATCGTATTATTATTGACTCCCGTTTTCTACTTTTTCTCAAAATCCTCCGACAAGAAATTTATGAAGCACATGCAAAATATGATGGAATCGGCTGCGGTTCTGGGCGGCGAAACCTTTGAAATCATCAATGGCATTGAGGATATTAAAGTTCTCGGATGCAAAGGGACGCATCTTTCAAAATTTAAAGCCAAAATGAATGAGCTAGTATATCACAACGTTAAGCAGAATAAGTCTTTAATTACGCTTACCCAAAATATCAGTTTAATAAATAATGCTTTTACCATCCTGATTTTGTTGATTTCCGGTATACTGATATTGAAGGGCCAATTCACCATCGGCTTGTACACGTCGTTTTCTTTATATGTTACGCGGGTTACCGCCAGTACCCAAAGCCTTACGACACTTGGAACCATCCTGAAGCCGGTATGCCTGAGCATCAAGAGGATTTACGAGCTTCTCGACATGCAGGATGAAAACAGCGGCAGGGATATAAAATTGGATTCTCCGATTGGCAGGCTTGAATTCCGCAGGGTAGGTTTCAGGTATAGGAATGATTTGCCGGAAGTTTTAAACCGGATTGATTTCACACTAAAACGAGGCGACAAAGTGCTTTTCCAGGGAGAAAACGGTTCCGGAAAAACTACTGTAATTAAGCTTTTGCTGGGGCTTTACTCACCCACATCAGGGT
>JAEZJL010000157.1 GCA_023415815.1 Bacillota bacterium
AATAGAGCGCCATCACCGATAAAGCGCCGAACAGAAACAAATCCTTGTTCACAATGGTCCTGTCCATGCTGTGAATCTGCTCAGGCGTGCCCAGGCTGAGGGCATACCACATGCCTCCCCGGGAATAGACAAAGTTGGCGATATGTACGATGATTTCAAAGCTGGACTCCGCCGGCGTGAATTCCACTACCCTGGGCCGGTATTCGGGCGTAAACTCCTCCTTGCTGGTCCCGACCTTTCCGTTGGAGGAAACCAGGCGGTCGTTGATATATAATTCATAGGCCGTTGAATAAGGGGGGATCCTCATGGACAGGGGCTTGCCTTCCGGGGCATTTACCACCCTTACCGTATAAGTGCCGTAGCCCATACCGGGCAGCCACTGACCGTCTATTTGGGATTTGTTCCATTCTCCCGGCACATCCGCCGCCAAATCCGGCTCGTAGCCGCCCGTCGCAAGCTCCCTGTCGGACAAAAAGCGTTTCCAGTAAAAATCCCATTGACCCCTCAGGATCAAGGCCCCGTCCCGTCCCGGTTCCCAGCCTTTCATATCCAGCACGCCCTTTTCGGGATGTATCCGGGCGGCATCCGGCTTTGAAAAGCTGAATATGCAGAAAAGGAGGGTGACGGAGAGCGCCACGGCGGACAGCAGCAGCAGCAGACGCTTTTTATTTATTTTTTCTTTCACCTTATCAACCTTCTTTCATCGTCATGGACATATCCCGGATTGATTATTCAATGGCTTCCTGCTCCGGTTTTATTTCAAAAACCGCCTTTTTTTACAGCTTACAGCATGATTATATCAGTAAAGTATATAAACGCTAATAAAAACACTGCTTTCTTACATTTTACTATGCATTTTCCCACTGAACCATGACTGAACGGAATTATTTTCATGGCAGGCAGAGTTCCCTGGGCGATAGAAAAAAAGGGGGACATTTCTTCACCTGCTGAGGAATGAAGAAACGTCCCCCTTTTTCACTTTTTTCAGAAGCAGCGGCCAGCTCAAAATAATACCCGCTTACCGGAGCAGTCTCCGGAAAGCCTCATCCGGCTCCTGTCCCAGCTTTTTCTTCAATCCGTTCCTGTAAACGTCATAGTATTTTGCCGCCAACGCATGCTCCCCGGTCAGCCGAAGGACCTCGATCAGCCTGTAGTTCAGCCCTCTGTGGAGCGGTTCCTTCAGCAGTCCTTCTTTCAGCCATCCGGCGGCCTTTTGGTGGCAGCCCGTCTCTTTGTAGTGGTCGGCTATCCCGAGTACCAGAAAGATATACCGCTCCTCCAGCAGCAGCCTTTTCACCGACGCCCAATCGTACTCCCAGCCGGAAAGATATTCTCCCATAAAAAGGTCCGCTGTTGCTTCAAATTCCAGGATGTTTTCATTTCCGGCAGCCTTGCCCTTTTCAGTAAAGGCGCAGAATTCCAGATAGTCGCAGACCAGATCTCCCATATCAAATTTATAGCCTCCCCTGTCGTAGGTGAAGGGTACTCTGATCCCATACTGCAGTAATGCTTTTTTTAAATAATGAAGCGTGGTGTTGAAATGGATGAGAGCCTTGTCTCCGTCAAAATCCGCCCACAGGCTGTCGATAATTTCACTGCGGCTGACGAAGCTTCCTCTCCTGTCAATCATAAACGCCAGGAGCTCTTCCGCCTTTTCGGTGCGGAATTTCACCTGCTCGATCCCGTTGCTTACCGTAAATCTGCCGAAGCACCGGACATAGATCTTTTCGGAACGCAGGGATATTCCTTTCGTCTCTACAATCTTGCCGAGCGTTTCCCTCAGCCTGTCCGCCGACACCGGTTTCATAAGATAATCAAGGGCGTTCAGGCGGAAGGCTTCCACGGCGTATTGGTTGTATGCGGTCACGAAGACAATGGCAATTCCCTCCTGAAGGTCGATAATGCGGCTTGACAGCTCAATGCCGTCCATGTCCGGCATTTCTATATCCAGGAATACCGCATCGGCCCTGTTTTCCTTCAAATATTCCAGCGCCTCCAGCGGTCTGGTGAATTCTCCCGCCACCTCCGCCATTCCGCTGTTTTTCAAAAGCTTTGCCAGCTTGTCGAGAGAGGGCCTTTCATCGTCCACAACAATTGCCCTGATTATGTCAATTCACCTCCTGAAGGACGGTAAAGGACACCCTGGTGCCTTTGCCCGGCTCGCTTTCTATGGAAAGCCCCTTTCCAAACAGCTTCTTAAGCCTTCTGTCGATATTCCAAAGACCGATTCCGTGCCCGGCTTCCGGCATTAGCAGCTCCGCAAGTCTTTCCTCCGGAATGCCCTGCCCGTCATCCTCCACGGATACCCGTACGCCTCCGGCCGCTTTTTTGACCGACAGGGTGACGGTACCTCCGCCGCCCTTCTTCCTCAGGCCGTGAATGACGGCGTTTTCAACCAATGGCTGTATGGAAAGCAGAGGTATATTGATTTTTATGGTGTCGTCAATATCAAACTCCACCCGGAGCCTGTCCCCGAACCTGGCCTTTTCTATTTCGACATAAGAGCCTGCAAGGCTCAACTCCCTTTCCAGCGGTACGTACATTTCAAGGCTTTTGAAATCAAAGCTCTGTCGCAGGTAATTGGAAAAATCGTCAATCAGCCGCTGGGCGCGGCTCGGATCGGTGTCACAGAAGGAAGATATGGCATTTAAGGTATTAAAAAGGAAGTGAGGCTTTATCTGCGCCTGCATAAAGGCCACCTCCGCGGTCATTGCCCTGTCCACCGACATTTTAAGGTTTACCAGGGTTCTCACTCTGGCCAGCAGCTCCTCCGGCTCAAAGGGCTTTGGCAGGTAATCGTTGGCCCCTGCCTCAAAGCCCATGACGATATCCTCGGCTGATGCCTTGGCAGTCAGCATGAGTACCGGCAGCTCAAAAGCCGGCTTGCTTTCCCTGAGCTTTCGGCACACCTCATAACCGGACATTTCCGGCATCATGACATCCAGTATGACCAGCGAGCAGTCCGTATGCCTTTGAAGCCGATCCAGCGCGGCTTTGCCGCTGTTGGCTGAAGTGACGGCATATCCCCCAAGCCTCAGCATGGCTGTGGCGGCCTGCAGATTGACAGGATCGTCGTCCACCAGGAGAATGAAGCTTCCGCCTTCTTCCGGTTCAATCGCAGCAGATGCCTCCTCCAGCTCCGCAATAACCGGTTCATGCACCGGCATATCCGTTTCTGTTTTTTCAGGAGCGCCCTCGGCGACCGGCAGTGTGAAGTAAAACCGGGAACCCGCGCCGGGATGGGATTCCACCCTTATGCTGCCTCCCTGCAGCTCCACCAGCTGCTTTGTGATGGGGAGCCCCAGGCCGGTGCCTCCATGCCTGCGGGTCAGGGAATTGTCAACCTGCTCAAAGGACTTGAATATGTCCTCCAGCTTATCCTCCGGAATGCCTTCGCCTGTGTCGCTGACACAGATCTCCAGCATGTCTCCCGATTTTCTTACGGAAAGCTTTACGCAGCCCCGGACGGTGAATTTCACCGCATTGCCCACAAGGTTGTACAGTATCTGCACCACACGGTTTTCATCAGCCAGCACGGGCGGCAGTCCCTCCGGGATTTCAGAAATAACGTCGTATTCCTTTGTCCGGCTCAGCTGCTTAAAAACATTCACAACGGTATGAATCAGGCCTTCCACCTGTATGGCCCTGATGCTTAGCCGTATGTCGCCGTTCTTCATTTTCGAATAGTCCAGAATATCGTTCACCAGGTTCGCAAGCCTCCGGCTGCTGCCTGCGATAATGGACAGGTTTTGCCTTTGCGGACCGTTGAGCTCGCCTGCGCTGCCCTTGAGCATGGCCTCCGTAATCCCGAGGATGCCGCTTAAAGGCGTGCGGAGCTCGTGAGAGGTGTTGGCGAGAAATTCGTCTTTTATTTTATCCAGCTTTAAAAGCTTGCGGGACAGCGCATGGACGTTTTTAAAGGCCTCCGAAAACCTTCTTGAGAGGACGAAGGATTGCAAAAGCAGGAGTACGAACAGTCCGAAGGATACCAGCTCACCTACGCTGCTGAGGATGACGTTGTTCTGGTACAGCATGTCGCGCATTGCGCATGCAATCACGGCCAGCGCTCCGAGCAGTATCGGCAGGGTGTCTTTCCTGCCTTTCAGGAACGCGATGCATAGGGTTAAGACGGGATATGCGCCGGTAAGAATTGCGCCGGTCTGGACAATGTAAATACACCCGGTGAAAAAGGCAATCGGGGTAAACAGGAAAACAAGCGTCATGCCTGCCGCATAGATAAGAGCTATTTTTAAAACCTTTTTCGAGTTTTCTTCAGGAAACAGCTCTCCAATCATGAAGGCGGCAAAAACCGGGAACCAGCACAGCGTTATATACTCTATTTGTATGATTGACCGGAAGCTTATAAACGGTATCAGCCTGTAAATCATATAATCGCCGTATATCACCGTCCGGCTAGCAAAAGTGATGCACATGAATACAAAAAAGAGGCTGCTCTTATCCTCCCGCCGCAGCAGGTAAAGGCTCAGATAGTAAAACGCCATCACCGCCAGGGCGCCGAAAAGGAATACGTCCTTGTCCGCAGCGGCTTTGTCCATATTTTTGATTTGCTCCGGCGTGCCTATGTTGATTGCGTACCACATGCCGCCGCGGGCATAGGTGAAATTAGAGGTATGTACGATGAGTATAAAGCTGCTTTCCTCCGGTGTGAAGCTCACGGTCTGCGGCCTGTATTCAGGCGAGTGGTGCTCCTTATCGGAGCCCGTCCTTCCGTTGGAGGCAACCAGGCGTTCATTGATATATAATTCGTAGGCTGTTGAAAAAGTGGGGATCCGGAGAGCCAGCGGCCTTCCCGCCGGTGCGTTTACCACCTTGAGTAGGTAGGTGCTGTAACCAAAGCCCGGCAGGCCTTTGCCGTTTATTTTGTAGCTGTTCCAGACCGAGGGCACGTCTGCCGTGACGTCGGGGGACGGACTGCCGGCTGCAGCTTCCCGGTAGGACAGAAAGCGTTCCCAGTAAAAATCCCATTGCCCGCTCAGGCTCAAAACCCCGCCCTGGTCCGGCTCCCAGCTTTGCAGGTCCAATACTCCGGCTTCCGGATGTATCCGGCCGGCTTCAGGCCCGGAAAAGTTGAATATGAATATAAAGGCTATCAGGGCGATAAGCACGCTGGACAGCAACAGCAGCAAACGCTTTTTACCCTTTTTTTCTTTCACCGTATCAACCTTCCCTCAAAACCGCTTTTTTTTGCAGCTTACAGCTTGATTATACCAGCGTTTTTTCTTTTATGATACATTTTTCGACTTAACCGTGACTTAACGGATTTGGACTGTTGACGCGGGAGGTTTACTTGAGATGTGTTTAAGGGGACACTTCTCGAAAATTAGAGGGACAGTTCTTCAAAATATTGATGGTGGTTTTGCAGAACTGTCCCTATTGACCGCAGGGACACTTCTCCAGAATGTTGACGAGCGGTTTGGAGAACTGTCCCTCCATAAACCGTAGGGACACTTTCTACAGAATATTGACGGCGATATTGGAGAACTGTCCCCTCATAAACCGCAGGGGCACTTCTCCAGAACATGACGACGACTTCGAAGAACTGTCCCCCATAAACCGCAGGGACGCTTCTCCAGAATATTGACAGCGATATTGGAGAACTGTCCCCCATAAACCGTAGGGACACTTCTCCAGAATGTTGACGAGCGGTTTTGGAGAACTGTCCCCACAAAGGTTACCCCGCCTTCCGTGACGATAATGCCATTTCCTACGTCTCGCGCTTCTCCGGGCCGCTTATCTTCTTCAGCAGCTCCATCGCTTTTTCCGGATTTCCGCCCGATTCTTCGATGATTTTGCTTACTTTATCATACCCCAGGGAAGCGGCATACTCCGTCGCGTATGCGTAGGAGGTCGTAAGAAGCTCCCTGCACCTGTCCGCATTCGGCTTGATAAGCTCGACGCACTTCGTCCTGAAGAGCTCGGCCGCGTTTGTCAGCAGCTCAAGGCTCTCAAGCAGGGAATCGGCGATCAGCGGGAGAAAGGCATTGAGCTCGAATTCGCCGCGTGACGCCGCCATGGAGACGGCATAGTCGTCCGCCATTACTTTCATGGACACCTGCATCACCATTTCCGGGATGACCGGGTTGACTTTGCCGGGCATGATGGTGCTGCCCGCCTGCAGCGGCGCGAGCGTGATTTCCGAAAGGCCGCCCTTTGGCCCCGAATTCATAAGGCGCAGATCGTTTGATATTTTCATCAGGTTCACCGCCAGCGCCTTCAAAAGCCCGGATACCTCGACGAAGACATCATTGTTTTGGGTGATGTCCATCGGATACTCGGCAGCGGCAAGCCCTATCCCGGTCAATTCCCTGAGCTCCTCGATCACCCCGAAGCGGTACTTCCTCTCCGCGTTGGTGCCCGCGCCGACCGCCGTACCGCCCAGGTTCACCTGCCTCAGTCTTTCCTCCGCCTTGTACAGCCGCCAGCGATCCCTCGCGATGGCCTGCGCAAAGGAGCCGAATTCCTGGCCCAGCGTGACCGGGACCGCGTCCATCAGCTCGGTCCTGCCGAGTTTCAGGATTCCCTCAAACTCGCTTTCCTTCGCCTGCAGCGCCTGCTGAAGCCTTGCGCAGGCTTCGCTGAGCCTGCGCAGCAGCAGGATCGCCGCGATGCGCAGCGCCGTCGGATAGACGTCGTTTGTGGACTGCCCGCGGTTGACGTCGTCAAGCGGATGGATGATCTCATAGCTGCCGCAGCGGTGACCGAGCTTTCGTAGCGCAAGATTGGCGATCACCTCATTGACATTCATATTAGCCGACGTCCCAGCCCCGCCCTGAAGGGCGTCGGTGACAAATGAATCGTCCGCTTTTCCTGACAAAATCTCGTCGCAGGCCCCGGAGATCGCTTCATAAACGCCCTCTTTACCGATACCGAGCTTCCGGTATGTCAGAGCGGCGGCTTTTTTAACGCTTACAATCGCATAGATCAGCCGCAGGCTCGTTTTCTTGTAACCAAGCGCAAAATTGCCGGCCGCCCGCGCGGTCTGCAAACCGTACGCTATTTCATCCCCGAGCTGCATTTCACCGATATTGTCCTTTTCTGTGCGCATAGACTCACTCCTCGATTTCTGCCAGCAAATGCGGGAACACGGCTAAGCTTCTTTTCAATATCCCCTGCAGGTAGGCGATCAGGATGCCGTAATTGGTGATCGGCACCTGCTGGTCCCCGGCGCATTTCTGGCGGTATTTCACTTCCCTTTCGTTCAGCATGCAGCCGCCGCAGTGAACGATAAGCCTGTAGCCGGACAGGTCGTCCGGGAATTCCGTACCCGACGTGAAGCTGAAATTGATCTGCTTACGGGTGTAATCCTTTATCCACCGCGGCAGCTTCACCGTGCCTATGTCGTCGCACTGCCTGTGGTGCGTACAGCCCTCGGAAATGAGGACGGCGTCCCCGTCCTGCAGCGCTTCGATCGCTTTCGCCCCCTTCACGGCAGCCTCCAGAATGCCCTTATATCTGGCAAAAAGGATGGAAAACGAGGTCAGAAGAATGTCTTTTGGCGTATCCGCCGATACCTTTGCGAACGCCTGGCTGTCGGTAATGACGAGCTTCGGCTTTTTGCCCAGGCTCTCGAGCGTTTCCCGAAGCTCGAATTCTTTTACGACGATCGCCGTGGCATCGGCCTCCAGGATATCGCGGATCGTCTGCTGCTGCGGCAGTATCAGCCTCCCTTTGGGAGCGGCCTTGTCGATGGGCGTGACAAGCACGACGAAATCCGACGGGTTAATCAGGTCACCCACAATTTTGAGCTTTGACTCGTCCGTGGCAACAATCGCTGCGACTTTTTCCTTCAGTCTTTCAATGCTGCGTCCCGTTTTCGCGCTGACATAGAGCTCGTTATCGCTTTCAGGCGGTTCGCGCACTATCAGGTCGGATTTATTGTAAGCCACAATGTAATTTATTTTTTTAGCGCAGAACAGCTCTATTAATTCTTCATCCTCCCGGGTCCTGCCGCAGGCGGCGTCGATCACAAGCACGGCAACGTCCGTTTTATTGAGCACCTGGCGGCTCCTTTTGACGCGCAGCTCTCCCAGGGCGCCGGTGTCGTCGAAGCCCGGCGTGTCGATAATCATCACCGGACCGATGGGCAGCAGCTCCATTGCCTTATATACGGGATCGGTCGTCGTGCCCTTTATGTCGGAAACCACGGCGAGCTCCTGTCCCGTGAAGGCGTTTACGACGCTGGACTTGCCCGCGTTCCTCCTGCCGAAAAATCCTATGTGTATGCGGTTTGCCGATGGCGTTTCATTTAATCCCATGCCGATATCCCCTTTTAAAACCTGAAATCGCGGAGACCGCTGCTGATATTTGCAAGATTCTCCGTTACAAGCCTTCTTACCTTGTCCTTGGGTATGTTTCCGATTTCCGTCTGGACAAGGACGTCGCCTGCCGCTTTCGTTTCGGGCGAGGCATAGTCCTCCAGGTATTCCTTCAGCGTCATAAGGGCGTTCGGGTGGCAGCAATTCTGAATCTGCCCGCTCTTGCACAGGCTCATGAACCTGTCGCCCGTCCTGCCCTCCCTGTAGCAGGCGGTACAAAAGCTCGGGATATAGCCGAGCCTGATAAGCCAGCTTATCACCTCGTCAAGCGTCCTCGTGTCGCTTACGTCAAACTGCTCGGTATTTTCATCCTCCGGCTCAGGCTCGCTGTAGCCGCCCACGCTCGTCTTCGAGCCGCCGCTGATCTGGGAAACTCCCAGATGGAGCAACCGCTCCCTGCAAGCCTTGCTTTCCCTGGTGGAAATGATCATTCCGGTGTACGGTACGGAAATACGAATACATGCCACGATTTTGGCGAATATGTCGTCGCTTATCCCGTTGTCAAACGCCGAAGGGTCAATGTCGTCGGCCGGCCGTATCCTGGGCATGCTGATGGTATGCGGCCCGACGCCGAAGGCGGCCTCAAGGTGCTCGGCATGCATGAGCAGGGCCGCAAATTCATAGCGGTACAGCTCAAGCCCGAACAGCACGCCCAGGCCGACGTCGTCTATGCCTCCGAGCATGGCCCTGTCCATCGCCTCGGTGTGATAGGCGTAATCGTGCTTAGGGCCTGTCGGGTGTAAATTCCCATAGCTAACTTTGTGATAAGTTTCCTGAAAGAGAATATATGTGCCGATACCGGCATCGTGGAGCTTTTTGTAATTCTCGGCCGTCGTCGCGGCGATATTGACATTGACGCGGCGGATGGCGCCGTTCTTATGCTTGATGCCGTAAATCGTATCAATGGATTCAAGGATGTACTCAATGGGGTTGTTTACAGGGTCCTCGCCCGCTTCTATCGCAAGCCGCTTATGACCCATGTCCTGGAGCGCTATAACCTCCCTGCGTATATCCTCCTGCGTCATTTTCTTTCGCATCATGCGCTTGTTCTTCGCATGATACGGACAGTATACGCAGCCGTTTACACAGTAATTGGACAGGTATAACGGCGCAAACATAACGATGCGGTTGCCGTAGAAATCCTTTTTGATCTGCTCCGCGAGCGCATAGATTTCCCTGTTTTTTTCTTCGATCCCGCAGTCCAGCAGGACCGCTGCCTCCCTGTGCGTGAGCCCCTTGCGGAGCCTGGCTTTTTCGATGATGCTGTCGATAAGCCCGGCGTTGTTCTTGTTCCTTTCGGCATACTCAAGCGTAGCAAGAACCTCTTCGTGAGAAATGAACTCCTCGGCTTTTAATGATTTTGGATTATACATACCGGCATTCCTTTCTTATTCGGGTCAGAAACATCTTTCCCTTCAGTAATTGAAGCTTTTTGTGATATGGATCTATGATCTCCGCGGGAGACGACCACGTGACAGCCGATGCTTTCCATGCGTCTTTGCATGCAGTACCGGCATTCTGCCGCCTCATCCCCCGTGCAGATTTTATTGTCGTATAGCAAATATTTTTTTCTTACGCCTACCGGCGAAAGATTAGGCATCACCACGTTCGCCCCGGCCAGAATGCCAAGCTCCCGGCCCCTGGGGTGGATAGTCCCGAGCGCGGTGGTGGCGGGAAGCAGGACGGACGGGAGCATCAAACGGATGATCCCCAGCAGGAACAGCGTCAGCTCAAGCGTACCCGCTTCGCTGCCGGCAAACGGAGTATCGTGGTGCGGTATAAAAGGGCCGATTCCGACCATGTGGGGCTCAAGCTCCTTCATGAACAGCAAATCCTCGACGAGGCAGTCCGTGGTTTGATACGGAGAACCTGCCATAAAACCGCAGCCGACCTCGTAGCCTATCTCTTTCAGATTATATAAGCACCGCTTTCTGTTATCGAGCGACATCCTTTCCGGATGCAGCCTGCCGTAATGCCCGGCGTCCGCCGTTTCATGGCGAAGCAGGTATCGGTCGGCTCCGGCATCGAAAAAGGCCTTATAGGCTTGATAGCTTTTTTCACCCACGGAGAGCGTGACGGCGCAGTCCGGGTGATAGCTTTTTATCGAGCGGATGATATCAATCATTTTTTCATCCGTATAATGACCGTCCTCCCCGCCCTGCAGTACGAAGGTCCGAAAACCGAGGTCATAGCCCGCCGCACAGCAGTCCAGTATCTGCTCCTTTGTCAGGCGGTACCGCTCCGCCTTTCGGTTGCTTCTGCGGATGCCGCAGTAGTAGCAGTCGTTCCCGCAGTAGTTCGTGAATTCTATAAGACCGCGCATATATATGTCGTGCCCGTAGTTTTCGACCCGGACCTCTCTTGCCTTTTCAAAGAGATACTCCGCGAGCTCCTGACTCCGGTTGTCGATTAGCGCCCCGTACTCCTGCGGCAAAAGAGAGCCCGTTTCATAAAGCCTGTCAATCAGCCGCTTCACCGGTTGCCTCGCCTCCTGTTTTAGCGCCTATCTTTGAATAAACCGCCTTTGTGCTGACTCCCGGCAGCTTTCCGAGCTTGCCGGAAAGCGCGCTTATCGCGTCCTGCGGAGCGTCGACCGCAATGCTTATTATGCTGATGCCTTTTTCACGGTACGGCAGGCCCATCCTGCCTATAATGAAGCTTCTGTAATCGTGCAGGATCCGGTTGAGCTTTTCGACCGCCTCCTCCTCCTCGACGATAATTCCGATAATGGCAACCCTGGTTTCCATGCGGAAATCCTCCTTTTAATAGAATTCCGGACATCGCAGTCCCTCTGCCCTTTGCGTATTTGCGTTATATATGATTTAGAAGAAATAAAAAAAGCACCGTAAAGGCGCAGTCATCTCCAAGACAATATGAGGCTTGCTGTGCCTTCCGCCTCATGGATTCATTCGGCGTCAGTAACAATTATTATTTCCGCTTCGCCGTAAGGATGCTCTCGCGGCTCAGCTACATGTTAACTTTATTATAATATACCCCGTTTGTCAATCACAAAACAGGGGCTTTAAGCCGGTCATCCTTACCAATGCTTCACTGCGCCGCCAGGTGTTTTGATATTTCCGGCCGCATACATTATCTGGCAGCCGATGGGGAAACTACTCCGGGAGGCGATATCCATGCAGGAGATAAGCACACTGCCGGGGCGTGTAAGATACAGAATCGGGTCGCTTTATTACAATAAGCCCCTGGCAAGATACATCAACGTTTATACCGACAACCTGCTCGGCGTAAAATACTGTTCGGTCAATCATAACACCGCAAGCATCCTTGTCATGTTCGATCCGGAGAGAACCAGCTGCGCCGCAATCGGTAAAAACATCAAAAACGCCGTCATTTCCGCTTTGAAGAACAAGCCTGCAAATATCAGGGAATACGACGAGTACTATGCCCTCCTTGAAAAAAGGGACAGGGCAAAAAGGAACATCTTCGCCTTCGGGTTGATTTATCTGGGGTTGAGGCTTAAGAACTCAATCTGGGGCAAGTTTGCCTTAAGCGCCAATGCGGCTTTTCTTCAGGCTGCGGCGGCGGTGACCGTCATCGGAGGATATCCTCTGCTCAAGGGCATTTATAAACGGTTTGCAAAAAAAATCCCTTCGGACCCCGATATACTTCTGAGTCTTGCCGCTCTGGCTTTTACAATCACAAGAGAGAGCTCCAAAGGCGTTTTATTATTGATGCTCAAAGCTATGAACGACTATATAAAGTATTCTGCCGATGCAGAATCCCGCAGGCTCCTGAACCAGAGCATAAACAGGATGTCCGGGACTGCATGGCTGGTATCCGCATCCGGTCAGGAAGTGCTCGTCGGCATCGGAAGCCTGAAGCCAGACGATTTGATAGCCGTACACGAGGGAGAGGTGATCGCCGTCAAGGGAAAGGTTGAGGAGGGCGCCGCTCTGGTCGACACTTTATATTATTCGGGACAGCCGGTAGTTTCCAATATAAGCGCAGGCGGCATGGTCAATGACGGAATGTCGGTGCTTTCAGGGGAGCTGAAGGTTAAAGTACACGGACTTCCCGAAAGCGCGGAGAGGGGTCGGGCGGAAAAGGGGGGTCTGCTCATCGAGCAAAAGGTCAAAAAGTATCAAAGCGCCGTAACCCCCCTGTCCCTTACAGCCGGATCGGCTGCATTCCTGATTTCAGGCAATTTTATGAACGCCCTCGCGGTGCTGCTGGCCCTTACGCCTTCGGGAGCGGCGACGGCGCTGAGCACGGGCATGAAGAGCTATATATCGCTCCTGAACAAACACAAAATATTTCTAAGAAGGCCGGAGGTATTTGAAAAGGTAACAGGCGTAAACCATATCGTATTTGACAAAACCGGCACCCTCACTTACGGCAGGATGCGGCTTGAGCTGCTCGAATCCTATGACCGCGGCTATTCCGGAGAGGAGCTCCTTAAAATATGCGCGGCATGTGAAAGCGACCATTACCATCCGATTTCCCTTACCCTGCAGGAGGAAAACGGGAACAGCCTGGATACCGGTAATGTGCGCAGCTCCGTGCTGATACCCTCAAGAGGGGTCAGGGCAGTCTACAACAGCCATGATATCCTGATAGGCAACAGGCTGATGATGAATGAAAACGGCATCAGTATGGGCAATGCCGAAAAGGCATATGCAGATTGCGAAAAAAGGCTGTTGATACCGGTAGCTGTCAGCATTGACGGCAGACTGACCGGGTTGCTGGCTTTTTCGGATACCTTGAGGAAAGGCTCCTATGAGCTGGTAGAAAGGCTAATGCAAAAACACGGTTTGAAAATATCGCTGATAACCGGCGACAGCGGGCAGAAAGCGGGAGAAATCGCCGGAAAGCTGCATATCAACGACGTTTACGGCAACTGCAGCCAGGAGGATAAAGCCCGGATAATAAGAGGGTTTAAAAAATCAGGCAGGGTCATGATGGTCGGGGACGGTCTCAATGACATTGACGCAATGAAGGAAGCCGATATCAGCGTAAGCTTTGCGAGCTCTTCAGCCGACAGGGTGAAGCTGAATTCGGACTGCATTCTATTTGAAGACCACATGGTAAGGCTGGCAGATATGGTTTCTCTTTCACAAAGAGCCTATCGGAGAATTGACCAGAGCATTGTATTCTCAAAATTGTATAATATGTTTTTTGGGGTATTGGCGTTCACCGGCGCCATCGACGCCTTTGCGGCCAAAAGCGTCAATACCGTGAATTCCTTGCTTGTGCTGCTGCTGAACAAACGTATTGAGTATCTTGGAAATAAAAATTGAAGGAGACAGTTTGAAGAACTGTCCCCCCGATATTAACGTCAGCTTTCCTGCGGTTCCTGTCCTCTTTTGATATGCGAAATCTCTTCCCTGAGGCCTGCGATCGAGTCCTTCAGCTCCTGCAGCATCCTGTTTGAAGCTTCCCTCTCCTCACGGAATTCCTTTATCATTTCAGAAGAAATTTCCGGTTCCCCCGCGGCTTCTTTCATCTTGCTGCGGGTTTCAGCAACCGTTTCCGAGAACATGCTGGAGATTTTCTCCTTGCCCTCCTCAAGTATTTGCTTTGTTTTACTCCCCAGAGCCATCATACCCTGGGTACCTTTAACTGCCGCGGGCCTTAGCGACTGCTTCAGCTGCGGAGCCAGAAAATAAGTAAGCGCCGCCACGCCGATACCGACCAGAAAACCCTGTGAGCCGAAAGGCTTCAAAACATCCTTCACGTTAATCATATAAAAATCTCCTCCATTCTATTTTCCAAACATAAGTGCTTTTGTGATCGCTTTGAACACATCCTTGTTATTATGCTTCTCACCTGTTGAATAAGTATAGGATATGAATGTCAGAATATGGCTTTTCCACAGACTGATCATCTCATCCTTTAAAGCAGGCTGTTCGTCCATCAGCCGGAAGCTGTCAGCTGTGAGCTTATGCAAAGTATTAAAGCATGTCTCGAATTCGTTTTTAAACTGCTCGTAATTAGTCAAAAATAACTCACCCGCCCGCATTTACCTGAATTTTATAGTATGCCGGTCTGCTTGCATTCAGCAGGACGATGATGCTGCTGGCAAGCTTGTAAAAAACCGCCCAGTATGGCGTCAATATGCCTGCGAACACCGCTATGACGCCGATGGCGTCCGCCCCCAGAGATATGATGCAGTTTTGCAAAACAACCTCTCTGGAATATTTGCCCAGATTAATCAATTCCGGAGCCAGCCTCAAATCCTTTTGCGTTATGACAAAATCAGGCTTCCTCTCCGCCGGGCTGTCGTGCGCATCCGAAAATGAAATGACGATATCCGCCGCATTGCCGGGAATATTGCAATGGCGGCCTGTTATTATTGCTACCCTTTTTCCGCAGGCCTTAAAATCACTGACGCTTTCAGCCATGTCCTCAAGGGACAAATCCGAGGAGCAGCTGTCGATGCCTGCCTCAAAAGCGATATTTCCCATCGCTTCAGGAGATTCTTCAGATATGAGCGCGATTTCTTCAACGCCTGTTTCACGCAGCGCTTCTACAGCCCGGATGCTGCTATCGTCAACAGAGCACGTAAAACCGATTAATCCGATTATTTTCCGGTTTAATGCCACATAAACCGGATATTGACCCGATTGCCTCAGCCTTCTTTCACTAACGGGATTCATGCCGCCGATCAGGTTTTTGCCGGAGAGCTGTCTCTTATTCCCTATTAGAACCTCCTTGCCGTCTATTGAACAGGTCGTGCGTCCATCCCTGCCTATTCTCATATTTGAAGCCTCCTTCAATTCAAGCCTTCTATGGGACGCTTCTTCCAGAAGGGCCTTTGCCAGAGGCTCATCTCTGTTTTGCCAGCACGAGGCGGCCAGAGCGACGACCCTGTTTTCGCTATACCTTCCGGCAGGGACGATAGCTTCAACCTTGCAGCTCCCGCCGGTCAGCAGGCCTGTGCCGTCAAATACCACAATATCCGTATCGGCGGCTGTTTCCAGCTTTGAAGGCTCAATTATCCTGATGCCTTTCGACTCTGCGGCGGCGGCGGCGGATCTCAAGGTGATCCGTGAGGACAGATAAACCATATAAGGATGTATCAGTGCAAGTATTGCCAATGGAGCCAGGAGGTTGGCGGATGCTGCGAAAAAAAAGCTTGAGGCGGCGATTACTATCGGAACGGCTTTGCTATAAACTCTATCGACATTTCTTACAGCCTGCAGATTCCCTATATCAGCCGGATGCCGTACAGCCTCAGGCAAAGCGGCGTCGGCCGGGTGCGCCGCTTCATAAATGAGTCTCTTGATAGCAGCCGCGTCGATCTGTTCTTTATAGAAAAAAACCAGCACGTTTCCGGTATGCCGGCTGGCTGCCGCATGCTCTATTCCAGCGGTATCCGAGAGCCTGCCGTTTATCCTTTCCGCAAATTTGGCGTTTCCGCGCAAGCCTTTAATGCTTATCCTGAGCCTTCCCGGAAGTATGAACATGTCCTGGGCGGAATTGGCGTAGTACAAGCGTATCACCCCGTTTTACAGCGCCGTTATAAGGCTGATAAGCGCTGAGCTGATATATAGCACCGTTCCCAGCAAAAGTATCTTCAATAAAGCCATTTACTTCCCTCCTTCAATATTTTCTCCGTTTTCATCCTCGTTGCTCGTATCATGGTTGTCCGGATTTTTTTCAACATTCCTTTTCATATTTTCATATTGCGCTTCCGCAACGATATCCTCTATCTCCTCCTTCAGTCCATATGCAGTAGTTTTCAGCCTGTCGGCAACTCCCATCAGCTGACTCGCCGCAATCACCGCAGCCTTGCGCAGGGGCTTCTTCAGCTTAACGGCCAGACCAAAGGTAGCCAAGCCTAAGAGAAATTCAAGCGGTTCCAATAACAGACACCTCCAAAAAATATCTATAATATCTGTTGAAAAAGCTTTGGGTAAGGAATAATGTATTTTCTCAACAGAAAAAAGGATGCTAGCGAAAACACTGATATACCCAAATCGTTTTTTCAATTCATATATTTTGCGCAGTGAGTCAGCCATTATGTATAAGGAAGAAAATATTTTAGAATATTTTCCAGAGGAAGATACGATTGGAAATAAATATGGAAAAATTGGGATTAGCCAAAGAACTAGATGGCCTGTTCATCCGCGGCCTGTTCAAAGTAAGAGATTCCCTGCCCTTCTTCGGCAATCCGGCAGATAAGAGCAGCATAGTGGTTTATCATGTATTTTCCGGCTCTCATGCAAAAATTTTTGCCTATACCCTTGAGCACCCTGCAAAGCTCACGGATTCGCATGCTGCGGAGGGTATGCCCGTCCAATCCCAGGGAACTCATAAAAAGGCCTCCGATTGATAATGAATCAATTATCTTTTTATTATGGGCCGGCAGCTGCAGCCGGTCCGTAATGGCGAAATCAAGCGTTTTGTCTATAAGCTTTACCATAAGGTCCGACATGGCTATCGTCCTGCCGCGTTCCGCAGCCGATTTACGGTTCAGACAATAGTCATAGAGACTGCAGTCAACAGGCGGCGCATTGACTTCATACGGTGCAAGGCTGAAATAGCCGGCGATCTTCGCGTTTATATCTGCGGCGAGCACGTCAATAAAAGCCTCGAATGGCTGGACCAGCAGAGCTTCCGCCATGTGATCCGTATTCCTGCCCGATGATTGGCAGGGCTTTAAGGAGGCGCAGGCAAGCTCAATATCCCCGGAGCATTTTTTATAGAACTCCGACAGGCTTTCAATTATAAAGTTCCGGATATATTCCGCAAAAATACTTGCTTCTATCCTGTTCAATGCCAAAGGCTTCATTTTATCACCTGCTTTCATTTCTGCATTGACTTTTTTCCACCACTACATAGGATATACGACGATCATTTTATCCCTGTTAATCCAATGTAAAATTTAGTTTAAGAATATTCGGGTCTGTGCCGGTTTTGTTCGGGAAAACTGCATAATATGTCAATTTGGTCTCATAATAATATCCTGCAAAAAAAATTCTACAGACAATTCACGAAAGGAATGCCCGGGAATGCTTTTGACACAAGAAACGGAAAGATATACAGCAGAAACGCCCAACAGGATATATGCCACAAATATCCCAGGAAGAGTAAGGATAAGGATAGAAGCGCTAAGTAGAAACCCCTGCCTTTGCTCGAAGGTAATGGAAGCTCTTTCGGCCGTTCCCGGCATAATGGCGGTAACAGCAAATCACTATACCGCCAGGGTTCTGGTCATATACGATTTCGGTAAAGTCACACTGGATTCTATCGAAAGCATACTGGACGAAACCGTAAACGGAAGGAAAAAGCAGCCGTCTGAAAAGGGGAAGGTCATAAGGGCGAACTTCAGATTCAACAAGCCTTTATCGCCCGCTGAATTTGAAAAGAGCAGGAATGTTTTATCGGAAAAATACCGCGAATTCAATATGAAGGCCATAAACAACCGTATAAACGGTGTAAAGGAAGAATACCTGTGGTATGACCTTGCAGTGGAACGGATTGAAAAAGGGCTGCAGACCGGCATCGAAAGCGGCCTTTCCGTAGAGGAAGCAGAACGGAGGCTGCAGCTGCTCGGTCCCAACCGTTTCCAAGAACAGCGCGGGAAATCGCTGATATCCATGCTGTTCCGGCAGTTTGAAGGCTTTCTCGTAAAAATGCTGCTTGCCGCAAGCGGAATATCGTTCCTGCTGGGCCAGGCCGTGGACGCAATAACCATTCTGGTGATCATAGCAGTGGAAGCTGCTATAGGCGTGTGGCAGGAATACAAGGCGGAAAAATCCCTCGATCTGCTCAGGGAGTTATCCGCCCCGAGCGCAACCGTAATCAGGGGCGGCGTAAAAGCGGACATGCCGGCCGCACAGCTCGTTCCGGGCGACATATTGTGCCTTGAGGCCGGAGACGTCGTCGCAGCCGACGCAAGGCTTTTTGAAAGCCATGGGCTGCAGGCAGTCGAATCGGCGCTGACGGGTGAGGCATTCCCCGTATATAAGCGGAATACCGATATGCCATTCGGCAAAGTTCCCCTTGGAGACAGGAGCAATATGCTTTATATGGGGACTTCTATAACAAAAGGAAACGGAAAGGCAATAGTGGTCGCAACTGGAATGCAAACCGAAATGGGCAGGATCGCCGGAATGCTCGCAAAGACGGAAAGCAAGCAGACTCCTCTGCAGAAGGATCTGAACCGGCTTGCGAAATTCATTACCTGGGGCTGCCTCGGCATTTGCGCGATAATAACAATCGGAGGCATCATCGGCGGGAATCCCCTGACAGACATGTTCGCCACAGGCGTAAGCCTGGCTGTCGGAGCGATTCCGGAGGGCCTGACCACTGTCCTTGCAATCTCCCTGGCCTTTGGCACGCAACGGCTTGCAAAGAAGAATGCAATTGTAAAATCCCTGCCTTCCATGGAAACCCTGAGCTGTACGAAAGTAATATGTACGGACAAAACCGGAACCCTGACCAGAAATGAAATGACGGTCAAGGGAATATACACCCTGGATAAAAATATAACTGTTTCGGGAGACGGATATAATTCCTGCGGCGGCCTGATATACGGCGGCATGGAGATAGAAGC
>JAEZJL010000202.1 GCA_023415815.1 Bacillota bacterium
GTTGTTGTCGTCCCATCGCCGAGCTGGCCATAATTGTTATATCCCCATGCCCAGACCGTTCCATCATTTTTCAGTGCAAGGCTGTGGTTTAACCCTCCAGTGACAGCAGTAATTCCACTTAATCCACTTACCTGTATTGCTTTCATCCTGATTGTCGTCGTACCATCGCCAAGCTGATAAAGACTATTGCCACCCCAAGCCCAGACTGTACCGTCATTCTTAACCGCCAGGCCATGACTAATCCCCGCTCCGATAGCTGCAATACCACTCAATCCAGCTACCTGCACCACCGTGTCCCTTTTTTCATCCGAACCGTCGCCTATTTGGCCAGCATAGTTCTCTCCCCAAGCCCAAACCGTACCGTCATTCTTCAATGCGAGTTGAAAACCTGCACCTCCCGCAATGGCGGTTATATTACTTAACCCACTTACTTGCATTGCTATTGTAGCGTTTGAAAGTTGAGAGTAACCGAGAAGGCCATAACCAGCATATCCGCATGCCCAGACTGTACCGTTATTCTTTAGCGCCAAACTGTAATATTGTCCTGCTACAATAGCTCTCACTCCACTCAACCCGTATACCTGTACTGCAGTACTTCTACTTATTTGCGTAGAGTCGCCAAGTTGACCATTATAGTTATAGCCCCATGCCCAAACCGTTCCATCATTCTTTAATGCAAGGCTATGGTCATACCCACATGCAATGGCGATTATTCCGCTCAATCCGCTTACCTGTACCGCTGTGGTTTTATCTGCTGTCGTACCGTCGCCTAACTGGCCATTAAGGTTATACCCCCATGCCCAAACCGTACCGTCGTTCTTCAATGCCAGACTATGACATGCTCCTGTTGCTATATCAGTTATACCACTCAACCCGCTTACCTGAACCGCTGTGGTTTTATTTGCTGTCGTACCGTCGCCAAGCTGGCCATAATTATTTCTTCCCCATGCCCAGACCGTTCCATCGTTCTTTATCGCTAAGCAATGATCGCTTTTCGTTGCAACTTTAACAAATACATCCTTATTATCTGCAAATACATACGTTGTCTTAAGTAATAACATAGTAAATACAAAAAATATTAGAATAACAGATATGTATTTATATTTTTTCCTTTTATTATTCATATTTATATACTCCTTGAAAATTTATCAATATATATATTTGAAATTATATACTATATTTTATTACTTTTCCAGACAATAAAGTATCTTTTATCTATTTTTATGACATATCAAAACTTTTAGTATACAAAACATGGTAGGCGTCGCTAGTAAAGAAAATGTAAATATAAGAACAGAATACTTAATCATTGGTAATTTTTTTAAGAAGAGATTGAAAATATAAAATTTATTGGTCGGAAGCAATCCACATATAACCAGAAGTAGCAATTGAACAGGTAAATACTTGACCAGTTAAAATTCAAAAAAAGGCAACCACCGTTTAGTGATTGCCTGATGAAAATTATCAAATTATAGTTCCTCTATTATTTTTTCTGTATATGAACCTAGCGTGTCACCTCAACCAGTTTGACATTGTCGATGTAGACATCATATGGGGTAGATAATGTTTGATCGCTGCTATCCCTTCCCAGCCCGAACATGAATTTATAGCTGCCTCCGGTCGTCACATTGATAATAGCATCATAAGTTTTCATAGTGTCGTCAACCGTGAAGCTTTGTCTGGGAGCGCCGGAATCTGTAAGCTCAACATATACCGGCCTCTCCGTCTCCGACCTCATATCAAACGAGATTTCATATGTGCCTGCGGGGACGGCAACCCCATTCTGGAATAACTGTATATGCCACCATTCCCAGCCGACCTGTGTCACAGTCGCTTTTACAACTCCTCCGGTTACTTCGAAGTTCGCCATACCAGCCCACTGCTCATATTGACCCTGATTATGAGTCAGCCATATAGCGCCAATAGTTGTAGTGGTGAATGTCCCGTCTACGATGAGATTCTCTCCGACCTCCACCCATGGGGCTTCTATTGCCTGCACAAGCGTTGCACCAGCAAAGCCATCAGCTTCTATAGTAATAGTATAGTTGCCGGCTATCGGGAATTTGCCGGCGTCGATTACAATTATCCCGCTTCCGGTCGTATACATACTCTCATCTACAATTGTAGCGTTTACTTTAACTTTTGAAATTGCATTTCTCCAATCTTCATTATCGGCGAAAGTGATGGTAATATCCTGTCCTACAGTATTATTCGTGATATCGGCCGATAAAACGGGGGCCTTTTCCTTCACTTCAATCAGCTTGACATTGTCAATAAATATATTGTACGGAACCGATAATGTTTGATCGCTTCCATCCCTTCCCAGGCCGAACATGAACTTAAAACTGCCTCCGGTCGTCACATTGATAATAGCCTCATAAGTTTTCATGGTGTCGTCAACCGTGAAACTTTGCCTGGGAGCGCCGGAATCTGAAAGCTCAACATATACCGGCCTCTCCGCCTCCGACCTCATGTCGAATGAGATTTTATAAGCGCCTGCGGGGACGGCGACCCCATTCTGGAATAACTGTATATGCCACCACTCCCAGCCGACCTGGGTCACGATTGCTTTTGCAACTCCCTCAACCACTTCAAAATTCGCCATACCGGCCCATTGATCATATTGACCCTGATTATGCGTCAGCCATATAGCTCCAAAAGTTGTTGTAGTGGTGAATGTCCCGTCTACAATGAGATTTTCCCCGACCTCTTCCCAGACCTTTCCGGACCTTATGGTTTGGAGTACCTGGGCGCTATAATATCCTTCCGCCTCAACAACTATAGTATAATCTCTGGCTGCCGGGAACTGATCTGCATCAATCTTCAGGTTGCCTTCGGAAATATCGTATGAGCCTTCCGCCAGTTTTGCCCCGTCGACTTTAACCGCTGTTATTGCTTCTCTCCAATCAGCATCATCTGTAAAAGTAATGTCTATATCTTTTCCTGTTAAGTTATCCGTTGTATCGGCTGTAAGCGCCGGAGCATTTTCTACCACTACCTCTTTGATTGATACATCGTCAATATATAATGTATGAGCTCCGGCCGGAGTAACATAGCTCCCGTTTGTAACATTACCGATAAGGAAGTTGAGCTTGAAGGCTGTATCTGACGCCGGGACGGTAAGATAATACTTATAAACAGCGGCCTCATCGGATGTGATATTAAACTTTACGCTTTCATTACCCTTGTAGCCCGTAAATTCTACCTGTATGGGCCTTTCAACTGTAGACCACGCCTTCAGGCTCAGTTCGTAGTTTTTATCCTTTTCTACCTGTACCCCGTTCTGTAGGAACTGAATGGACCAATTATTTGGGCCTTTGCCTGAGATATCGATTTTGGCAGTCCCGTCTTCAACATTAAAGGTGGCCGCTCCGCCATCACCATACCACAAGGACCAGTTCGACTCGCCCTGGGACATATCCCCGTTCTTTACAAGGTTGCCGTCATTGGCAAGAATGTCCTGCGTAATTTTAACATCAGCGTATCCCTCAGCCTTGATGACTATATTGTAGCTTTTCGCCGCAGTGAACACATCCGCTGCGATCGCCAGCGTCCCAACTGCTAGGGTATATTTTTCAGAAGCCAATTCCTCACCGTCAACTTCTATTTTCTGAACTGCCTCTCTCCATTCTTCATTTTCTCCAAACACGAGGTCTACAGGCTGGCCCACTCTGTTGTTCGTACTATCCAATGCAAAGCTGGGCGGACGTTTCACAGGAGCATCCTTTACCTCCAGCACGACATTGTCTATGTATACATCCCCGATTTCCGCATCTGCCGTATTCCCCATCAGGAATTTTAGCGCCAGTATTTCATCGGCGGTTATATTGAAGACATATGAAAATTTGTTGGATTCTGTTGTCAGCTGCAGCAAGCCCGTATCAAACAGTCTCAAATTGTCTTCATTTTCCAGCGTAACCCGAATATCACGGTTTACTGAAGCCCTGGCATCAAATGAAAGCACATATTCCATCCCTCTTGAAAACTGCATATTGCCCTGATTAAACATGATACTGTGAGGCGGCGTCCCCAAATTAGTGATTGCAATTTTTGCTTCGCCGTTCACTACCGAGAAGTTAGCCACGCCACCTTCAATAGCATAGGTTTCCCACCTGTTGAGTCCCAGTATAAAGTCGCCGTTTTTCAAGGGATACAGGTCAACGCCACTGTAATTCTTGGTAGTTGATATCAGCGATACATCGTCAATATAAACATCCTTATCATTGCCGCCCAGCATAAATACCAACTGCGATTCATTGTCTGTGGCAGCTTCCATATTAAACGGTATTGCAAATGTCTGCATGGCTTCCGTAAGGGTTATTTGCTGCCCCGCTAAATAACTTATGGCTCCATCCTTGCTTACTATTTTTACCTCAATTGACCTTCCGGCTGCAGCCCTTGCCCTGAAAGTCAGCCTGTATTCTATGCCGTTTTCGAGCTGTATACCCTTCTGGTCCACCGTCAGAGCGTCTGTGGAAGCTCCGCCGTCTGTGATATCAATGGTCAGTTCCCTGGTGTTTTCGGGGACTTTCACTTCTGCGGCCGCTCCCGACTTGGTCACGTTCCAATAGGCAAGTCTGTCCATGGTCCTTTTGTCAAAGGCTCCGTTGGATACGCGGTTCCCGCTTGCCGGCAGCGGATTCTTAGAAGCATTTAGATCATTGTCAGGCGGATCTATTTCTTCAACCCTGACATTTCCAATCCAAACCGGTCCGGTATCAGTCCCGCAGTTAAATTCTATACGGGTCAGGATATCGGAACTTCCTGACATTTTAAACTTATGTTCAAAATGCTTGAAATCGGTCGTCAGATTCTCTGTATATGCCCCGGAATATTTACCCCATCCCGCAGTGGGTCCCCCGCTCAAGTCGGCTCCCAGTGTCCTTGTCTTGTCCGCTTTGGCGTCAAAAGAGAACTTGTACCACCTGCCCTTGCCCAGGGTGGTAAGCTGCTCCAGTTGCAGGGAATAAGGTTGTGCACCTCTGTTAGTCACATTGATCTTCGCATATTTTTTCCCGTCAATTGTATCAACGGTTGTAGTAGCTACTCCTCCAAAATTTGCGTTATGGACGAAGTTCCAGCCGCTGCCGAATTCGGCATCAACACCCTCGGCATTATCTCTTATACCCATGCTGTAATCCACATCATTTACGAGGTTGCCGGTTGCGTCAGGCTGTCTTGCGCCTTCAGGCAGCGGATCGATAGATACTACCTGCTCCACGGGTGTTTTATACGGCCTTCCTGTCAACTCATATACTCTTACATAATCCACTTCCATATGCGTGGGGAACATGCTATCTTCCGGAACCAGTCCTCCGTCAAAATTACCTCCTATGGCAAGGTTGAGCATCAGGTAGAACTTCTGGTCAAAGGGCGCAGGGTAGGCAAACTTCTCTTTATCATCGTTTTGTGTATCCCAGTCATTCTGAGTCTTATACAGGTTCCCATCTACATACCATCTGAATTCTCCCGGCTCCCACTCAACCGAATAGGTATGGAATTGCTCTATAGTCTGCCCTACCGAAAACTTATATTTTTCTCCCCCCAGTGAATGTGTGTTGTTCGGCCATGCTCCTCCATAGTGCAGAGTTCCGTATGCTTCATCGGGAATCCTGCCTTTTGCCTCCATAATATCTATTTCTCCGGAGGCCGCCCATCCGCCATATACTCCGTCCGTCGGCATCATCCAGAACGCGGGCCAGAAGCCTTGTCCCAAGGGCAGCTTGATGCGCGCCTCAAACTTGCCGTATTTCCAATCGGCTTTGGAGAAAAGCTTTGCGGAAGTATAATCACAACCTTTGTAGCTCTCCTTTTTCGCTTCTATTACGAGTTTGCCGTCCTCTATGACCGCATTTTCCGGCTTGTAATACTGTTTTTCGAGGTTTCCGAAGCCGTCGCCGAAGTTTTCAAGTCTCCATTTGGTATCGTCAAGGGTCGTACCGCTGAACTCATCATTCCAAACCATAGTCCAATCAGACTGTGCAGGCGGGGGATTTCCGCCGTTGTTGCCGCTGTTTCCGGTGCCACCGCTGCTTCCGCCGGGGCCCGTCTGGGCGCCGCCTATATTTGCGGTTATACCGGGAGCTATATTTGTGTTGGACGGTTTCGGGCCGATGACTACATCACTCGCGTTTATATTGGCCGTAGTAATCTTTCCCTGACCGCTTACGGTGACGGCTGCATTTGCCGTTAAGGTGCCTATTGTCGCGCCCTGCGCTATTTGTACACTCGAGCCCGCGGCGCCGCTTGCTATATTAAGGCTGGAGACCGTACCGCCGGCAACCTGTACCGATACGCCGGGAACTTGTATATCTACCGATACAAAATCTCCGTCCAGCACTATCTGCTGGCCTGAGGCAACTTCTATTATTTCGACCTTGCCGAATCCGCCGCCGGATAGGCCTTCCTCCTCCAGTTTGGCGCCGGAGTTAAGCTGTACGTTGGCTACGGTGGTGGTTCCCTTCGCTACTATTCTTACCTTACCGTCCTTTTTCTCTATGACTATGTCGCCCAGCGCAGCATTCTCAAGCACTATGCTGTTTTCACCGCCGCCGTTGACAAATGTTTTACCCTTGACGGTAACATTACTGAGGGTCACATTTCCCTGGCCTATACCTTCGGAAAGATACAGGTTTCCGCTTATGACCGTATCCTTGAGCACGGTTCCGCCAGCCCCTACTATGACGCTGCCGTCCACATCCGCCTCGGAGTATGTGCCTTCAACCGGATAAAACTGTTTGACCGCTCTATCCAGTATGGATATAAGCTCAGCCCTTGTTATGCCCTTCTTTGGGTGGAAATGATTGTCATATCCCGTCATATACCCTTTTGCGTTCAGGACGGCAACAGCGTCCTTCGCATAGGAGGTGATTTCTTCGCTGTCGTCAAAGGCTGCCGCACTTTGTGCTGCCGAATCGTCAAGCTTTAACACTGTTTTGAGTATAAATGCGGCGTCCTGCCTGGTTAATTTATCATCCGGGCCAAGAATATTGTTTCCGTATCCCGTTATATAGCCGGCCTCTTTTGCTATCGCCGTCTGAGCGGCGTACCATGCTCCCGCCTCAACATCGGAAAAATTGACGTCGCTCTTTTCCGAAAAGCCTAAGAGCTTGTTTATTGCGGTACAGAATTCCGCCCTCGTGATACCCGAGTCAGGCCTGAATAAGCCCATATCTCCTGAAATCACGCCCTTATCGGCCCACTTAAGTATGCTGGCTTCCGCCCAATGCCCCTGTACGTCGCTGAAGCCGTCTGTGCCGGTCGAAGCGGAGACCGTCTGGAACATCATGCAAAACAGCATGACGACCGCAACCAGGACTGCCGTTATCTTTCTCAACCTTGTCACTTGCTTTTCCCCCTTAATTTATAATATTTTATTGCACGCTGAAATACCTGTGTAAGTAAACACAGAGATAGAAACCCAGAATGCCCAAATTATAGTTTATTGTGTCGAGAGATACAATATAATCAATTTACATTATTTATTAAATTTTTTACCACGTTCTATGGGACAGTTCAGTACTGCGAAAATAATATACGGAAATGCTGAACGACATCTCCTTAATGAGGGACAGTTCCGTAAAATAGTTCCGTAAAATAGCCAAAAGATCAGTACCAAACGTGGTCAGTTCGGCTCTTTAATGGGGGGACAGTTCTGTAAAATATAAACGGGGACAGTTCTGCAAAATGAAATGTAAAAGGGGGACAGTTCTGCAAAATAAGCAAAAGCTAATAAAAAGGCTTCCAACATTCGAAGCCTTTCTGGAAAAGTCATATTAAAATATTACTGCTGAAAAACACTAATTTCCTTTATTAATCTCCTGCATCCTTGCGCCGAATTCCTCCGGTGCAACAGACTGTGCCAGAAGCCCGGCAACCAGCTTAAGATGCGTCTGTGCGTCCGAGCCCTCCAGAAACGTGTCCCATGATGGCACAAAGCCCCTGGCGTCTTTTACTGTTTCCTCTATCTGTCGCATAAGAGGGCTGATCTTTGACTCGTCGACAACCACATCCCAGATGGGAATAAGCATATTCCGCTCATAGCCTTCCTTACACAGGCCTTCCGCAATACCGGCGGCAGTCTTAACCGAGGCCGCCCTGTCAGAGGCTCCTGCGCTGACCATCCAGCAGTCTATGGCTCCTCCGATATACTCGTCGATCGTACCCTTACCTCCGGGTACCAGAGGAAATTTCAACGGCACCATTTTACCTTTTACAGCCGACGTGTCATCCTCAAAGCCCGAGCACGCCCAGCTTCCCATCAGAATCATAGGGACTCTGCCCTGCCTGACGGGCTCCATGGCTTCCGCATAACCCGTTTTCATATAATTTTTCTGAAACATCCCCGCGTCAACCAGCTCATCCAGCTTGTCGGCAGCCTCGGTAAAGGCCGGCTGATCGAATGTCGCCCTCTTCTCAAGCGCTGCCATGGAGGTCTCCAGACCGGCCGTCCTCAATGCCAGCGCATTATACCAGAGCATGCCGGGCCACAGTTCTATTTCGGCGACAGTGGCGGGAGTGATTCCCTCCACTCTGAAGCTCCTGACTGCGGCAAGCAGATCCTCGTAGGTTTCCGGCAGCTTGATTTCGTACTGTTCGAACATTTCCCTGTTTGCAAACAGGCAGATTACGGATACCATGAATGGCAATCCGTAGATTTTGCCGTCATAGGTCTGGCTGCCAAGAGCGCTTTCCATAAGCCTGCTTTTTGTATCGGCATCCAGATAGCTGTATACGTCCAATACCTTTCCGGAATCCACGAAGGGCTTTGAAAAGCCGCCGCCCCATGAAAAGAAGACGTCGGGCGCCTCGTTTGTGGCTATTGCCAGCCTGATTTTAGATTTGTAAATTTCAGTTTCAATCGCCTCGACCTCAAGCTTGATATCCGGGTTTACTGCGGCGAAGCTTTCTGCGGCAGCCTCAAAGGAGACCTTGTTGCTGTCCGTATCGGAGGTCCATATATGCCAGATCGATATGCTTTTTATATCCGGCGCCGCTGATGACGCCGGAACGCTCGCGCCGCCAATGCCGGCGGTTTCCTGCGAACCGCAGGCCGTACTGCCGACGAGGATGCTTAAAACCGATAGCAGACATATCCCTTTTATAATGCTTACTTTCATTCAGACCCCTCCGTTTACTTGCCGGATGAAGCGGTTTTCCGCCGCCCCGCCTTATATGCTCCCGCTGTGCTTTTACAGCGTCCTTACGTTCTTTTTATAATCATTGACCGACATTCCGGCAAATTTCTTGAAGCACATGCTGAAGTAGTTCGGATCCTGTATACCCACTGCTTCGGCTATTTCGTAAGATCTCATGCCGGTCCCGTTCAAGAACTCGATAGCCTTCTCCATCCTGATTTTAGTCAGGTACTCTATAAAGTTCTGGCCCGTCTCCTGCTTGAAAATACGGCTCAGATAGCTTGGATTCTTGTAGAATCTTCCTGCTACGGCAGCCAGCGTTAAATCAGGCTCGGCAAGATGCTCCCGCATATACTCCATAATGGCAAATATGGTGTTGTTCTCTTTTTTAGACCTCAGCCGCCTGACGGCGTCCGCAGCGTCCAGCGCTATGCCCTTCACATATTCCCTGGCCTCGGGAAGATTGTCAATCCGGAAGATAATATTATATGGAAGCAACCCGGGATCAAAGACCTCCGAATAATTCAGCCCGATTTCATTCAATGCGGTTAAAATGGATGAGATTGTATTGGCCGAGACAGTCTTGATCTGTTCCATATTTATATCCCTTGAGGTATGGAGATTTTCGAAAATATCGTCGATCAGGCCGGCGGCCTTTTCACCTGCGCCTGACTTGACATACATTCCTATTCTGCCGGTATCCGCATTCCTTATGGCTGTTTTTTCACTACCGCAATCTATTTCACTGAAGTCAATCACCTGGTTCCATCCGGCAATAATCCGGTATTCAAGGGCATCGCAGGCCTCCTTGTAGGAAGCTCCGACATCCTTCCACCCGGCACAGGCGCTGCCGACGCCTATTGATACATAACATTTAAGCCGGTTAATAAGCATGGATTTGATCTGTTCTGCGCATTCTGCAAGGTCCACTTCGGGACTGAGGCTAAGTACAGCTATTCTGCGGTTTATATCAAAAAATACGTATAAGCCCGCATCCCCTTTGAAGTACAGCTTTACTATTTCAGAACACTGCATGCCAAGTATCAGCCTGTCTTCTTCACCGGCTCTCCGATTTATATCGGTGCGCGCGGCCTCTATTACGGCTACCCTGTGATACTTCAAATCCGGGTCAAGTGAAAAGTAGGCCAGTTTTTCCTTAAGAACTTCACCGCTCAAGGTATTATGTGCAAGCTCGTTCAGGAATCTCTCCAGAAGATAGGGATAGCTTTCGTCAAGTCTTTTTTTCAGGCTGTTGTATTCTTCGGTATGCTGCCGCTCGCGGTTGATTTTCTCTTTTACAGCCAAGGCCGTCTTTTTTATTTCACCGCTGTTAATGGGCTTCAGGAGAAAGTCGGACAGTCCGGCCTTGATGCCCTTTTTGGCATAATCAAACTCTTCATAAGCGGTAAGTACTACAATTTTAATATGAGGATATCTCTCGATGACAAGCCTGCTGAACTCAAGACCGTCCATAAAAGGCATGCAGATATCCGTGAATATGATGTCGGGCATTATGTCCTCGAGCATGCTCAGCGCCTGGCTTGCGCTTGATGCCTCTCCCGCAACCTCCATGTCCATTGCGTTCCAATCCACGGCTATTTTGAACAATCCTCTGACAGGCTCCTCATCATCAACTATCATCACCTTCAAAAAATCGCTGTCCATCCCGCTCCTCCTTCAACCGTATACATATTACAACCCTGGTGCCGTACCCCGGCCTGCTCTCTATACGGCAGACATCCTGGTCGTTATAATATATTTTCAGCCGCTCGATGGTGCCTCTCAGGCCAAAGCCTGCGCCGCCGCTGCCTATTGTTCCGTTCACCGCCGCGTTCAGCTGTTCCACGTCCATTCCCACGCCGTCGTCCTCCACCGAAAACACGATGCAGTCACCCTTGCGCTCCGCGCTGATATTTATTGATCCGCTTTCACCCTTGGGCTTGATCCCATGGTAAAGCGCATTTTCAACCAACGGCTGGAGCACAAGCTTGGGGATCAAGCACTTGGCGGCCGTTTCGTCAATATTATAGCTGTCCGTAAAGATATTCCCGTACCGGACCTTCTGGATTATAAGATAATTTTTTACCGTATCTATCTCCTGGCTTACCGTGATGATCTCGCTCCCCTTGCTGAGGCTTGTCCTGTAATAATTGGCCAGTGCCGATATAACCTCATAGACCTCTTTCGACCTCCCGGACAGGGCGAGATAGCTTATGGCGTCGAAGGTGTTATAAAGGAAATGGGGCTTTATCTGGGCCTGAAGCGCGTTGAGCTCCGTCATCCTTTTTACCCTCTGCTCCTCCACCACCCTTCCAATGAGGCTCTGAATCTCGGTAACCATAAGGTTGTAGCCGTCCTTCAGCTCCCCTATCTCATCCTTTCCCGTCCTCACGTCGGCCTGCTCAAATTTTCCTTTCTCAATCCCCTTCATCGTCTTAAGGAGCTTTTTAATGGGATTGGTGATCATTCGGGATATGAAAATGGAGCCCGCTATCAGCAGCAGTCCGTTTACTATGAACACAAAAAGGGCTATGAAACGTACAAGCTGGGAATCTCCGGTCATTTCGCCCATTGGTGTTATACTTATGATGTACCAGCCCTGCTTTTGCAGTCTGAGGCTGGAAACAAGGTATTCCCTGCCGTCTATTTTCTCCGTGAACCTCGCCCGCCCACCGGCGACAACGTTCCTTGCCACTCTTTCCATATCTACGCCGTAGATGTCCTTTGCCTCGACAATATTCCTTCCCTCTTCGTCAAGCAGTATAAAGCTGGTACCGTAATTATTCATAAGGAGCTGGTATGCATTGGCGAAATTATCCTCGGATATGTTCATTATCAGGTAGCCCAGCGGCTTTTGGGTAAAGACGTCGTTGAATGTCCTGATGAAGGATATGAAGTTTT
>JAEZJL010000210.1 GCA_023415815.1 Bacillota bacterium
TACCTTCTGCCAGGACACGGCCGACGGCGTATTCGACGGATATGCCAGCTGGGCAGAAAAGCCCTTCAACCACCTCATCTGGACGCGTATAGAAAGGTCGAGGCTCCTGGATGAAAAATGCCGCTGGCTGGCGACCCGGACAATACGCGGGACAAAGCGGAAGGATATGCAAAAGCTGCTCGACATGGCCTTCTATGACAGGCTGTGCCTTATGTCGACCACGCATTTCGGCCTTGCGGCTCCCATGATAAACAGGGACCGGGAGAAAAAAGCCCTGGAAGCCTCCGGGCGCATGCTGGAAAATACGGAGAAGGCGTGGGAGATGACCCGGAACGCCTGGCTGGCGGAAAATCCCCCGCCTCAGGGCTCCCCGCACGGGAGCGAAAGGAAAAACCGCACCGTAATACCTATCATAATCAATGAATGTGATAATGACCTTCCGTTTGTCAGCCTGTGCGTGTCTCTGAAAAAGGGGCTGGCGTTCGACAGAAGCCATTTCTTTCTATATGGCCGGGACGGTGAAACGGTGGACGGAGCTTTTCTGGACACCGCCCGGTATGAGGACGGCTCCTTTTCCGAAGTGCAGGTATTTGTCCTCTCCTCCGGCAGGGTACCCTGCGCGCTGGACCTTGTCGTCTCGGAGGATGACGGCGCCAGGCCGTACAACCACAGTCTGCTTGTAAATGAACGCCGCCTTTGCGGGGAAGGGCTCGAGGTGCTGTGCGACGGGACATCCGTCGCAGAGGTCAGGGCTTTTGGGGAGAAGCTGGGAGGCAGGGATTTTTTCAGGAGCTATATAAAATATTTTCACGGCGTAGCCGGAACCGAATATGAATTCCGTGCCGAGCGCAAGGAGCTGCTCCATCCCGGCAGGGGCGGGAAGCTCGCCGGCTGCCGGCTGCACGGCCGTATTGATTTGCCCGGCCAGGTACGTCACGGAAGCTTTATAACGGATCTGTTCATTGTGGAGGGCATTCCCGCCCTTCTGGTCAGGATGGACATAGAATACCCCTATACTCCGGAAAACGACCTGCTGTCGAACGAGGTCGCCGTCCTGGGGCATTTCTGCGACAGCAGCTGGATAGAAGCGGCTCCCATTCAGATAAGGCCGCTGCTTTCAAGGCCTGTATCCGTAATCAAATATAATTACCAGGGCGATTTAGGCAGCTACGACATAGCCGATTTCGAGAAGGCAGACCCGCGGAATGCGGAAATGGACTCCTTCAATAACCACGTCACGGCAGGTTTTGTAGGAGTCACCGATGGAAATACGGGCATCCTTGTGGCAGCGGACAGGAGCAGGCTTAATTCGATGGCCTTCTGCCCCATGCGCTCCTTCAGGTCGGGGGATGCGGCAGGCATATACCTGAATCCCTTCGGGACTTATTCCGGCAGGCAGAGGCATCACCGCACTTACAGCGGCGGCCTTGCGCAGAAGCTTGCCGTTGCTGCAAGTCCATACCACAGATCCCTTGCGCCTGCGTATAATGGGGTCCGTACCGGCTTCCTCCTGGGGATATTCCCCTTTAGGGGGAAAAATATCGAGCCTCTAACCTTCCGTCATGTCAAAGCCTTTTGCGACGGAGGGATGTACTTTTTCCCACCCAACGAATTTTCATCGGAATACCGGAAAGAATATGCGGAGCTCCATAAATACGGCAAAAACGAAAAACAGCCCGACGACAGGCAGGATGCGCTTCTATCACTGGCTAAAGGCATTCCGCTGCAACTCAGGCTGAAAGTAATCTGGAATATGGTCAAAACCTGGTTTCTATCCCTATGACGGCCGTACCGCCGTCTCACATGATTTTTTTCATCAAAGCGCGGCTGCTTTCACTGAAGTCCACACTGCGGATCCCTATCCCTTTGTAGCGGAATCCCGCTTCGGCGGCCTTTTCAGGAGATATGACATTCCTGGCGTCCACTATAAGGGCGTACCTCATCACCTGATAAAGGGCGTCGAGGTTCATCGAGGCGATTTCGTCCCATTCGGTCATGATAACCACGCAGTCGGCGTTAACGGCGGCTTTATAAACGCTGTTGGTGATTATAACGGACGGGCTTAGAGCCGCGATCCTTTTATTTACCTTAGGGTCATAAACGGAAACTCTGCAGTTCGCCTCCAGCAGCTTTCCTACCAGCGCGACTGCCGGTGAGTTCCTCGTATCGTCCGTACCGGCCTTGAAGCTGAGCCCCAGCACAGCAACCTTTTTGTTTCTGATCGTTTTAATGGCCGAGCCGATATATTTCACAATGTCCGCGACCTGCTTTTCGTTCCTTTCAAGCACTGCCTTGAGCATTCCCACATCCGCTCCGGCCTGCTCTCCGAACTTTATCAGGGAATTGATGTCCTTGTGCAGGCACGGCCCTCCGAAGCCCGGTCCCGGGTTCAGGTAATGCCCGCCGATCCTCTTGTCGAATTTCATTCCCTCGATGACCGAATGGATGTCCGCATCCACCTTTTCGCAGACGTCCGCAATCTCGTTGATAAAGGATATTCTCGCGGCAAGATAGGAATTGCAGGCATACTTTATCATCTCCGAGCTGCGGCGGTCGGTGATAACCACGGGGCAATTGAAGCCCTTGTACAGCTCCTTCATTACACGGGCCGAATAATTGTCGGAGGTTCCGATAACGATTCTGTCGGGATTCATGAAGTCCTTAACGGCCGAGCCTTCCCTCAGGAATTCGGGATTTGACACAAGATCAAAGGAAACCGAGGGCGACCTGAGATTCTTCCTTATAAGCGATGCCGCCATATCACAGGTCCCCACGGGAACCGTACTCTTTATGACAATGGTCTTATGGCGGTCAATCGCAGCTGCGACCGAGGTGAGGGCGTTCAGCATCTGGCTCATGTCGGTCTCCCCGTTTGCGCCCTCCGGAGTCCCGACGGCAATCATCACTATGTCCGACTCCTTCACCGCGGTATCTATGCTGTCCGTGAACCTTATATTTCCGTCCATTTTAGCCTTCTGAAGCAGGATGTCGAGGCCCTCCTCATAAATCGGCAAAATGTCGCGCTCAAGCTTTTCGATTTTGACGCGGTCGATATCGGCGCAGATTACATTATGACCTCCGGCAGCCAGCCCAATCCCTGTTACAAGGCCTATATATCCCGTCCCTCCTATAATTGAAACTCTCATGGTTTATCCTCCGTCCCCGTTAAGATAGTATATAAATAATATTTCTGATATTCTAAGCGATCCTTTTGCTGTCCGAATTGGAAATGCTTATTGCTTCCCCGCAATCCTTGAGCAGAGTATCGAATATATTGTCCCATGTCCTGCCGAGCGTCTGCCGCCTCGCGCTCTCACCCATGGCCGCGGCCAGGCCGGGAAGCCTTATGAAGCTTTCCATAGCTTTTGTAAAGCTCATGGCGTTTCCCGCCTTGCAAAGGAAGCCGTCATATTCATGAAGTATGCTGTCCTTTACGCCGCCGGCGTCCGCCGCCACCACCGGAAGGCCCGAAGCCATCGCCTCCAGCACCACATTCCCGAAGGTCTCCGTGCTCGACGGAAATACGAACACATCGCAGGACGCATACATCTCCGCCAGCTCCCTTCCCCTGAGGTACCCCGTAAAATGCGTATTGGCGGGCGAATTCTTTTTCATATAACCGCTGTATGGGCCGTCGCCGGTTATGACAAAAACGGCCTTCCCGGGATGGAGGGCGTTTATGTTGTTCATGCACTCGAGCAATACATCCAGATCCTTTTCCGCAGCCACTCTTCCCACATAGAGGAACAGGAGCTTGCCCTCGGCGTCAAACCGCTGCCTTATACCGGCGTTTTTTAAGTCCGGGCTGAATTTCTCTGCGTCTATTCCCCTTGACCATATCCTGAGATCCCTTACGCCCTTTTCCCCGAGCACCTTCATCGTGTCGGTCGAGGGACAGAAATTGATATCGCTGAAGCTGTGAAACCATTTGAAATAGCTCCATATGGCGTCTTCCAGGTATTCGAGCCTGTAGTATTTAAGATATGCGTCGAAATACGTGTGAAAGGAGGAGACAATCGGTATGCCTCTTTCGCGTGCATATTTCAGGCCCATCCGGCCAATCCCCAGGGGCGTCACAAGATGGACCAGGTCCGGCCGGAATTTATCGGCAGCCCTGCAAAGCGGGCCGTAAGAGGGTATCGACAGCCTGCACTCGGGATAGATGGGGAGGCTGACGCTTTTAAATCTCTTTATTTTCTCGGTATTTTCATCCTTGTGTTTTTCAGGGTATTCGGGTGCAAAAAACATGTGCCGTACGGCTTTCCTGTCCAGGTAGGCATCCAGCCTGCCGAGCGTATTTGTCACTCCGTTGACCTGCGGAAACAAGGTATCGGTAAAATAGGCAATCCTCATATGGTCCTCCCCCTTCGCTAATTCATGCCGCCAGCTGCGCTTCGCCCAACTGGAGGCAGACCGTCACCAGATAGACCGCCAGCGGTATGCCGGCCTTTACGGTGTAAACAAGGTCACGCGCGTACGAGGGTTTCTTTGAACGGTACTTGGCATGCAGCCGGTCCAGAAATCTGCAGGCGGACTGGTAATCCGTCCCGCAGTTCGCAAACGGCACACTGCCTATCATATCCGTTATTTTATCTTTCATTGCCCTGCGGTACCTCGACAGCTTCTTTTCGTAGATATAATGGTCGATGACGCTGCCTTTAAAGCCTGTCGAATGTGCGTAGCAAAAAAAATCCGAAAGGTAATGGGTGACAACGCCCAGTCTTTCGGAAAAATCATTGGTACATGCAGCGAATTTATTAGCCTGATGTGTGATGAGCTTATCCATTTCCCTTATTACGAGCTCCGACGTCGGTATCTTGTAGTGGGGTACCTTAATCAGAAGAAGGGAAAAGTCCGGTTTCAGGTTGCCTCTGACGAAGGAAAGAGTGTGCAGCTTTACAGGTAATTTCTTCTCAATAGCTTTTTTAAAAACCATGGATAGATATACATGGGTAAAAGCGTTCATTTGTAATTGCTCCTCGTATTTATTCACCTGAGATTATTATACGGGGGCATTGATAAGGCGGAATTAACGGGATGTAAATTTTTATTTAAACCCTCTTGAATTACCCGGATAAAAAATACTGCGGGTGCATGTCTGCCGCAGTATTTTGTGCCGTCAGGATTTTTTTCTGACGTATCTGTTATAGAAATTCTCATCGCTTGATGTCAGATAAATGATCCCCTCGATGACTCCTACAATCGCAGGGATGTAAGTCCAGAAAAAAAGCAGGTATAAAACGCCCAGCCCTACTCTCCCCAAATAAAACTTGTGTACGCCCAGACCGCCCAGAAGAATGGCAAGTATGCCGGCGACAATCTTGCTTTTACAGGGTGTGTTGAGATCGCCTGAATAATAATATGTCATCGTCTTCTGCGGCTCCGCGGGCTGCTGCACCTGCGGAGGCTGATACTGAGGCCGTCCGTCAATAGCCGCCCCGCAGTATTCACAGGCTGCGACTGAATGGTCGACTGGCGCTCCGCATTGCCGGCAGGTTTTCATACTCACATCCGTCATTCTGATCCACTCCTTACATCAGATTATATTTAAAACCGGTTCTTAAATATTAATTCCCGGGCTTCGGACGTGCCGTTCCCGGCGCGGGCATCCCGTCGGGCTGACTTTTTTTCAGTACGTCCCTCAGCAGTAAAAGCTGGCCCAGTTTTTGCTCTGTCCTGCTTTGTAAGTAATTTTCCTTTACCGGCAGTCGGTATTTATTGCATAGCTTCTCATAAGCATTGTCCGGTGCTTTCCGGCAGGCTTCCAGGGTATCCAGAAGGATGTGCTCGATACTCCCGATCCAGCCAGTCAGCCGCTCGGAAGGAATTCCCCGCTCCTCCTGAGCAAAGAAATAAAGCAGCTCTGCCAGCCTTTCCGCGCACATCACCCGTTTCAGCGGCTCCATATCTTCAATATACTTTTCGCTCCTATCCAACAATGTCCTGAACGCATCAAAATCCTTAAAGCTGCTTATAACCACGCTCATTTTCTGCATATAACCGACGGCATTCCTCCTGTCGTTTTCAATGCTTTCAAACAGCGCACGAATAAGCTCATCCTTCCACAGGCATTCGATTTCATGAGGGACTTTATGCTCTTCATAGCGGCATAATTCCCCGTTTTGCTCCATCAGGTCCCTGTTTCCCAGATTTTCGAAAAATATATCCCGCTGTCCGGTATATTGATCAGGCTCCATAGCGCCTCCTATTCCGATATCCGCGAGCTTTCCGGTGTGAAAAGCTCAATATCGCCGCGTTGTTGCAAATATTGAAAGAGCCGTTATAATAATTATATATGCTTTTTCTTTAATCGTATAGCTTCCGGGCAGTGGAATATTTTTATAAGAGCCGGAGCATGGCCGGAGGATTTTCATGTCGTCAGACGCTCAATGTACCGATGAAATCAAGCGCAAATTGAGGGACCTCAAGAAACAGGAGATCAGGATACGTTTTATTGACACAGGAAAAGGGCCGGATATCCCTCCCCGTGCAAAGCTGGTGTGGGATGAAATGTTCAGCTTACATCCCGAAGGCGGCGCAAAATCCAGGTACGGCCTGAATCAGCTTACCGCAATGGATAAGCCGGAGTTCAAGCAGGTAATCGGAGAATTTTTCTTTCAGGTCTATTACCAGTATTACCGTGAAAACGGCATGGTGGATATCGCCTTATATGACAGGCAGCTCCTCGCGCATCTGGGCCTTCCCCCGGACGCCGGCCATGCGGACATCAAAAAGCGCTTCCGCGAGCTTGCGAAAAAGTACCATCCTGATACGGGAGGGGACTACCACAAGTTCATTGAGCTGATGGAGGATTACAGGAGCCTGATGGAGTAGCCCGGGTGCTATCTGTCCGCCCCTGTATTCCGAAGAATCACCTTTTCAACCCTTCTGTGGAGCTCCCAGACATTGCAGGTCTGATTTGCAAGTACGATACTTGTCGTATCGATGGCCGGATAATATGCAAGCATCGCCGCAACGCCCGCATTCTGGCCTTCCTTGTACATACTTACAAGGCCGCCGGAATTGTCATAGAGGAAATGGAAGCCGAAGCCGTTGAGGATTTTGCCCCCCTTATATTTCTGTTCTATGCTGCTTTGAGGCTTGAACAATTCTCCGGTCGTTTTCTCCGACAAAAGCTTTCCGTCCTTTAATGAACGAATAAATATATCAAGGTCTCCGGCGCTCGCATAGGCTCCTCCGTCGGCCGTGCCCGCAGGAGGAAAAGAGTATATGTTCTTGCGCCATACCGGCAGGCCTTTCATGTCAGCGCCTTCTGTGAAATACCCCTCCGCGATTTTAGCATCCCCTTCGTCCTTTGAACAGAAGGCCGTATTTTTAAGCCCGCATTTTTCGAATATCTCCTGCGTCACATAATCCTGGTATCTGCGGCCCGACGCCTTTTCGACCGCCAGGCCCAGCAGCACGAACGCGCAGTTGTTGTATCTCACACCCGTACCGGCTTTGAAAACAGGCTCCTTGTATGCAAACTGAGGGATAAAGTCGATGCAATCCCGTATCGAATAATTAGGCTTGCCGATGAACAAATCCTCGTACTTTTCCCCCGCTTCCTCGTCCGCATCATCGGCGATACCCGAGGTGTGCGTAAGCAAATGGGTCAGTGTGACGTCGCCGGGGATTTTTGTCCCCTTCAAATCGACTATCTCCGTTATTTTATCGTCCAGCCTCAGCAAGCCCTTATCAACCAGCTGCAGGACGGCTGCCGCCGTAAAAAGCTTCGTAACGGAGGCCGTGTCAAACATGGTGTCTACGGTGTTCAATATTTTGAAGCCCCTGTGCGCATACCCGTAAGCTTCGTTAAAGACCGTCACGCCCCCGCATTTTACAAGCCCGCACCCGGAAAGGCCGTGCTCCCTGCGGTATTCTTCATATAATGCAGAAATTTGTTCTTTCATTTGAAATGTACTCCTATGAAGCCTGCTTTTGAACAATTGGTTTTTGATTTAATTAGCCAGTCCATGCCGAACCTGATATTTCTACAGTCTGCTCTCAACAATGCCTAAAAACTCTTGTGGCGCAATAACCATCGGCTCTTTCGGAAAATGCTTTACATTCCCTGTCACCAGGTATGCTTCCGCAGTCCTGGCAACCTCGTAAAACACTTTGTCGTCCTCATCTTCAAAGGCCTTCGATATCGGCGCGGGCACAATTGAAACGCCTGAATGAATGATAAAATCAATTACCTGCTTAACGGCTCTTTTGTCAAATCCAAATTTAGGCCGGAGAAGCACCTCGTGATATTCGGCTATCATCCGGCTGTCATAGCACATTGTGATATTGCCGTTCAACACATGGTCAAGCAGCTTTGCCGGACTGCCGGAAGGAGACAGGAGCGCGGAAACAAGAATATTGGTATCAATTACCGCCTTTAGCATTTCGTTTCTCCTTGCGTGCCCCGGATATTTCTTCTCTGATATCCTCAGCAGTCATTTCCGACCTGCCGCTTCTTATCGAAGCAATACGCAGTTTATTTACCGCCCTCATAGCCACAGACTGCCTCACGCTTGCCAGCACATCCTCAAGGCTTTCATCGTCTATTTCAATCATAAGCGCACTTGGCTTGCCGTTATTGGTTATAATAACCTCGTGAGCTTCGGAAAGCTTTTCCCAGACCTCACGCGGGTGCGTCCTCAAATCTCTTACCGTATAAAAGTTCATATCATCACCTCGACAGCTTGATAGCACCATTATACCGTATTGTCACTCAAGTGTCTACATTGGAAACAACTATCCCGGTTTTTTTGTGTTGCCAGATACCTTTGGGCCTCCTCTATGGCAGATAAAGCTGTATTGAATCGAAGGGCATACGGCACAGCGGTCCCCTGTCGGCGGAGACGTTCCTCGAGGTCAGATTGCCATTCTCCATATGACTGATTTGCAGCGTCACCTGCTTTTCATCGCTGTTCCAGAGATATTCATAAAAGCTATCCTCAGATTTTATTTCTTTGCCGTCGACCAGGGTAATAATATCACCCTCGCGCAGCAGCGGTTTTAAACCGTCGGGGATGCCATAGGTGACGACTCCCCCTTTAAAGCCGCTTGAATACCGGCTATCGTGAAGCGCCGCCAGCTTCTCCGAATAATCTGAGGCCTTATCGTCCGGAGCGTTGTCCCGTATGCTTTTGACGAGCTGCTCAACCGAGTCCTTTGATATGCTTGCATAATAATTTTCCAAAAAATGAATGGAAATATAAGCTGCGTTGTCCTTTTTGGCTTTATCGGCCTGCAATTTTTCATAAACGGCAGAGGCTTCCGGCGTTTTTCCCATGATACTCATCACAACATATTCCATCGGTTCCGATACAACATCCCTCACCATTTCGGATTCCGAGGCGTGCTCGTTATTGTCATTGATATACCTTCTGTAATGCAGCAAATATTTTTCAGCATTCTTATAAAAAGCCCCGGCATCATTCTGCGCGAGAGACAGCTCCGATTTCCGCAGGTATATATTGCTCAAGGCCATTGCCTCCTGCGCATAATTCAAGTCCTCATGCCCTTTCCCGATCATGAGGTCCTCCCTGGCATAAAGCTCACGGGCCTTTTCCAGAAGCTCCTCTGCAAACGCATATTCTCGGGTATGCATGCATACGGCCGCCGTACGGCAGTATATATCGACAGCCGCCAACCGGTAATTGTCTTCAAAGTTGAATTCGTTATACAGGTATAGCCCCCATCGCGGGGCTCTGTGTTCATCATCCGTGTCGTAATATATATCATAATCCTTTACCAGCTGCTCAGCCTTTTTAACGGCTGAGAGATAATATTCCCGTGCGGACGGATAGTTGTAGGACGACAGCATGATATCGCCTTTCAGCTTGTCTGCAAGCATACCCGTGAAAGCTCCGTCGTAATGGTGCTTTGCAATGCCGTCAAGCTCGTCCAGCTCCTTCATTATTATGCTGAAGCTGTCTTTCATGATTTTCGTGCCCGTGTCGGATTTTTTCAGGTCATTTATATAAAGCTCCGTAAAATACATCATGCTGCGCTTCTTCATGTCCACGCGGAAGCTGTCCAGAATGTCCCGCTCCTGAAGGCGTTTGATATCCTCGTTCAGCTTGCTCATATGGTTCGCCCAGCCCGCAGCTGCCGCAACAAATAACGAGGTTATAAAGAGGGCTACGGCAAATTTCATTAATTTGCCCAATATACCGGTTTTGCGTTTTTGTTCGGGGAAGGCTTTTTTTAAAATGTCCGGTACAATTTTCTCCAGATGACTGATATATAAGCCCATCCTGTAGTCATCCGAGTCTGCGAAGGGGTTTTGCCGCCTGCCGGGTTTCTCAAGCCTGCTTTCCAGGTCTATGATTTCCAGCATACTCATAAAAGGCAGAAGGGGCTTCGGAATGCACCTCTCGGGTTGGGCGTCGATCAACAGTACGATGATTTTAGATATCCCCTTGTAATTTATAAAAAAATCCACTTCGTTTTCAATCCATACGGAAGCGGGCGTATCATACGAGCAAATGACGATGAGATGATCCGATACGGTAAGGGCGGTATCCAGCAGCCCGGACAGGCTTCCGGAAGAAGAGAGATCCTCTTTGTCCCTGAAAACCGAGCATTTCCCGTCCCCGTAGCGCTGAGACCCGCCGGCCTCCCTTTTTTCAAGGCATGCCGACAAAGCCTCCGCGACGATCTTATCTTTCTTTACATGCCTGTAGCTGATGAAAAAATCATACTTCTCCGTAGTCCCACCTCTTCATAGCAATCCCATCAATAAACTCATTACAGTCGCGACAACCATTATTATCGCTAAAACCACGCTAATGAACTTGACAAAGAAAATAAACAGCGGCTTATAGTTCCATAAAGCGACAGCGCCGGCTTTGAACGCCCGCTTCAAAATCAGCGGATAATCTCTGCCAAACGCTCCCGACCATTCTTTATAGATAACCCGGTATTTTATACCGTCCTTGAAATAAACCGCGGATTGATACAAAAACCATACAAGACCCGCGAGTATTAACAAACTGATTAAAAAAAGCAGTGAAGCCGGAACAAGGAAAAGGAAAAGAAACCTGACCATCTCCGGCAGAACATCTCCGAATCCAATACTGTTTTCATTTGTTAACGACGTATTCCATAAGTTCTTTTCTTCTACGATCTCCTGGATATATTTTTCAGGGTCTGCGTCGGAAGGGTACATGTATTTTTCATATTCCTTCAGCTGCGCCTCGATCGCCGTTTTTTGCCCATCCGGATACAGAGCGAGGAGCTCCTTTTTCAGACTGTCAAAAACGGCTTCAGCCTTCCCCGCATCTTTTTCATACCGGGCCGAATTCTGCTCGTTATCAGCCAGAAGACCCTCGTAATAAGCCCGCCGGCTTTCTTTCATATAATTTGCCGCCATAGTCAGCACAGCGGCCAGAAGAACCATGACCGCACCGTAAAGCAAATATCTTTTTATAGCTCCGAGCCGGCGTTTCCTCTGGATATTGTACAGCTTATCGAAGGTCGTGCCCGTGAGGGGAGCGACAATTCTCAGGACCTCCGTTTTCAGCAGCCTGAGCGCGCGGCGCCGCGTATTCGCCCTTACATCTGCGGCAAGAGGCTCGATTTCAATCTGCTCCCGTATTTCTTTTCCGGTGGAATAGTCCGTATAGCAATAGCTTACATAGCGCAATTTCGCCGGAAAGGCCTGGATGGGCTCGCCCTCTATAAGCAGGGTCAAAATGCTGTTCATAGGCTCTCTGTCCCGGGATTTGCACAAATTGATCAATTCATTTAACACAAGGGAGTCCTTTGTCTTCATGGAGCACAGGACGATAAAAAAGCGCGCGCCCATCAATGCGTCAAGCGAGGCCCGTTCATTCCCGTGATCGTACAGAAATACTTCAAGCCTCCGGCCTCCGGCGCTGCGGCGGTTTCTTAGCAGTTTATATACGTTTTTAGCTATGTATTGATCATAATCGGCATTTTCGCAGTAAATCACCGCGTCATAAAGAATGTTACCCGTCTCCATTGCCGCCCCGTCTTTACATCAAAAATTATAATCCCGAACAAATCGCTTTATATAGACATTATAGCACAGCCCGCTTCGGTTATGAATCGCTACTTTTTCCTCTCCGATCCGCAGAGGCGCAAAAAAGAGCCTCCCACGTTTTGTGAAAGACTCTTTCGGAAGAAGCGGCGGATATCCTGTATCCCCTATTGCACACTGACCCACTGCCTGTTTGCGCTGCTTTTCATTATGGCCTCCGTGACCTTTATGAGGTAATGCCCATCCTCAAAGGTCGCAAAATCGCATGGATCCTTCCCGATCACTTTGCCCTCTGCGATAAAGCCGTACAGGCTGGATATATTATTCCTCAACGCGTCATTCCAACCCTCCGGATGACCGGCAGCCAAGTATGTATATTGTTTCGATTCGGGAGCCATCAGCAGCGGGTTCCTCATCACATGGAGGTTGTCCTTCTCTCTGTGGCCCATCCACATCTGGTCGGGGGTCTCCTGGTTCCAGTGCATCGAAGCCTTCGTACCGTCGATTTCAAAGCTCAGGCTGCATTTCCGTCCCGCGCTGACCTGGGAAGCATAAAATACGCCCCCGGCCCCGTCGTCCATTTTGAAAAGGACCGCGCCGTAATCCTCCGTCTTAACCGCCTTATCCTCGTATTCGGCATTGGCGTTGACCGAGAAAGTCTCTACCTGCCCTTTGGCCTTCTTCCTGACCGGGAAAACGGTCAACAGGTCGGCGCAGACCTCTATGATCCTGGCGCCCGTTACAGTCTGCACAGAGTCCATCCAATGGGAGCCGATATCCGCGATGCACCGGGAGGGCCCGCCCACCTCCGGCTCGATTCTCCAGTTGTAGTCGGTCTCGAAAAGCAGCCAGTCCTGGAGATAGGAGCCGTGAACCAGCAAGGGCCTGCCGATCTCCCCCCTCTTCAGCTTGTTCTTCATATCCTGCACCAGGGGGTTCATCCTGTAATTGAAGTTCACACCATGTACTAGGCTTTTATTTTGCGAAAGGAGTTCAAGCATTCTTCCCGATTCCGCACTGTTTACAGCCAGCGGTTTTTCGGAAAAAATGTGTTTTCCCGCCTTGATGATTTTCTCATTGACTTCCATATGAAGGTTATTGGGGGTGCAGTTGTGAACAACGTCTATTTCCTTGTCCGCCAGAAGCTCATCAATGCTCCCGCAGCATTTTGGGATAAAATACTCCTCGGACTTCTTCCTGGCAAGCTCTTGGTTTACATCCGTCACGGCGGCCAGCTCCGCAAAACCAATACGCCTGATCGCCTCAATATGGCTTACCCCGATAAAACCCATGCCGATAATGCCGGCCTTAATCCGTTTCATTTCCATCTCTCCTTCGACTTGTTTCTCTCCTGTCAGGTGTCATCCTCCAGCAAGGCCACCAGAGTGACAAGCGAACGGGCCGGTATATGGCACAAATCCTTATCCGGGTCCAACGGAGCCATCTGCTTTAAGTCATTTCCTTCGTCATCCGAGGTGATATAAGGAATCAGGCCGGATATCCTTTTCCCCTTGCTCATGTTCAGAATCTCCAGCCGGATCGTTTTATCCCGGTCTCCATAATTGACAAATACGGCGATGACCTTTCCGCCGTCTTCACTGATGAAAGCCGAGCCCATAAGCTGTACTTCATCCGTCCCAGCCAGCTCTACCCTTCTGCTGCCCGGCCTGACGAACTTGCTGTAATGCCCCATAGCCCATAGCATCTTAGAGGTAATGACGCTTTCTTCATCCCCGGGCTTCTTCCAGTCCGTATACAATAGCCCGTCCTTGAAAGGGAGGGGAGAAATGGAAAGCCACCAATGCCAGGCCGACGAATTTAAAAGCGTCAGGTCGTAATGGATAACCCTCGCCATCCAAAGAGCCGGACTGATCCCGTAATCCCTGACGGGGCCCAATCCTTCGCCAAGGAGGCAGTACTCGGTTTGCCAATATTTCAAATCCGGATATTGATCCATATTCTCACGAAGCAGCCTGCGAACCCGTATTCCACCGTCTTCAAACTTATCCGTCCAGTACGAATGGGCGCTGGCGATGTTCCCAAGCATCTGCCGGACGCCAGGGTCGCCGACGAAGTCTCTCAGGTATTCACGGTATTTGCCGCCATAGTTTGCCGCATTATTCTGGGCGGTATAAATATCTGCACGTCCGGTATATTTCTGATAATAAGCGTCATCCAGCATCGCAGGCAGGTCCCCCGACTCCGGGGCTAAAATCCCGGTACGAACCCCCTTTTTCTCCAGTTGGAGATAAAGCTTGCGGATCAGCCGGATTATATCTTCATTGCTGCTGCGGTTGCCCTCCTCATGGATACGGGACCCCTCCCAGGACCACTGGGGCTCGTTTACAGGGCTTATGTAATTGAAATCTATGCCTTCCGCATCCCTGAAATGGATAAGTACATCGGCCAGGAACTGAGCAAAGCTCTCTTCATATTCCATTTTTAAGTTCGTTGAGCCCACCGATTGATCACACTGGGTATGCCCATTTTTGTTCATCCAAAATGGAGCGCTGTGGGTAAATGCCACGAATTGGCCTATTCCCCTGGCTTTGGCAGCCTGCATCAACCAACGCTGCCCAGCCTGTGCGTCCCAGTCATAATCGGAATTTTCACCGCTCAGGAACACATCCGTTCTGGTCCAAAAATTCTCATCGGGTATGATGTCCAAATCACTGATGTTACTGCCGGCTCCGATGTAAAATCGAAAGCAGGAAAGACCGATTCCCTTGTCCTCGGAATAAAGCAGGTCCGCAATCCTGTTTTTATTGCATTCCGTCCACGCGCCGCAGATGGGATCGATGGACCAGCCGCTGGACGCGGAGAAATTATCGATAACCTGGTGCTTTTGTCCTAAATCTATTTTTACCTGTATATAAGATGTATTATCCATATGCACCTCACTGGCATATCCGTTATGTTCCTTCAACTGAAAACATCCAGCTTCTTTATATTCATAAAACTCGTTTCCGCACTTTCCAGGCTTGGTCTCCTGCAGACGTCCTGTTCTACAAAAGCCCACCGGACACCGATTTCCGAAGCTTTTTCAATGAAGGAGCCGATGTCGAGGCAGCCCTCCCCTACCTCTGCAAATACGGGCTTTTCAGCTTTAATCATGTCCTTCAAATGCATAAACTGCAGCCTGGAGGCCTGCCTCTCCATATATTCGACCGTATCTACTCCGGCATATGAGGTCCAGAAGGTATCCAATTCCAGTTTCAAGCCTTTGGATTCCTTTAAAAAAATATCAAGTATAAACTCCGTACCAATCCTGTTAAATTCAAAATCATGGTTATGGTAGCATAACTGCATACCTGCCTTTGAGCAGCATTCATCCAGCCCGGCAATCAATTTGGAGGTTTTCAGAAATGCACTAGCATCCATCCGATATGCTTCGGAAAGGTATGGGACCGTTATCGCTTCCATACCAAGTAATTTGGCATATTCAATTTCTTTATTTACATCCTTTGCCAAATTTTCAAGAGGCACATGAGAATTGACCGCTTGCAATCCTAAATCCTCAAGGACCTTTCTGAGCTCCTGCGCCTGCATTCCATAGTAGCCTGCAAATTCAATTCCTTTGTAGCCTATGGAAGCCACCTTTTTCAACGCGCCTGTGAAGTCCCTTTCGGCTTCATCCCTTACGGTAAACATTTGAAGACCTATATTGATCATATGCCTGTTACCCCATTTTTAAAAAGTATTATAGAAACGCCTTTATCCCCTTTAAGGGTTCTTCCGCCGGGAAGTATTCAAAGCCTGTATAGCCTTTATAGCCGGATGCATCAATTGCTTTGAAAACTTCGTTATAATTGATTTCTCCAAGGTATAATTCATGCCTGCCGGGGTTTCCGGCTGCATGGAAATGCCCGATCCCGTCTATATTTGAGGTAATATTGCGGATAAGGTTGCCCTCCATGATCTGTTGATGATAAATATCATACAGCAGCTTGACATTGGAGCTGCCTACTTCCCTGATGAGGTCGAAGCCTTCCAGGCTGCTTGAAAGATAATAACCGGCATGATCGACATAAAGATTCAAAGGCTCGACAAGAAGTGTGACGCCGGCTTTCTCCAGATATGGCGCGCAGGCTTTCAGCCCTTCGACCATATTCCTGTGCTGGACGTCCCTGGAGTAGCCGGTATCATTGCCCGTCTGGGTTATCAGGCTTTTGCAGCCCATAAATTTAGCGGCTTCGATTGATTCCTGCAGTCCTTTTATGTAGTCATTCCTTTTCGCGGCGTCAACAAGACTTATGAATTTGGTGCAGAAGGCGGCTACCTCAAGCCCAAGCTCATCGTTTGCGGCTTTAATAGCTTTCAGATCCTTGTCCCACCAGACCCAGAACTCAAATGCTTTTACCCCGACGGAATCGATGGCCCGCATGCTTTCAATGAAATCCCTTCCTTTAAATACAGCGTCAATGCATATGGATATTTTCATATAACAGTCCTCCAAAAAATAATAATTTTTACGAATGTGGTTTTAGTAGGTAAGCACCGCCTGTATAACGTCGGAGGGATTTTTATCTATCATTTCATAGGCCTGTGCAACATCGTCATATTTGATTTTGTGCGTAAGCAGATTATCAAGCTTAAACCGTTTCAGCAGCTCGACGCAGGTTTCCTCTTTTCTACCGAAATCCCACATATGCCTCAATTCGGGATTTACAGCCCCGGTCTGCGAGCAGCGGATTGTCACCCGATTGTGGTGGAACTCCTCAGACAGGTCCAGGTCGGTGCAAGGTCCCTGATACCAGCTTAATGCGGTGATGGTTGTATCGGGAGCGGCAACCCTTATTGCTTCCTTCAGAGCCTTTTGGCTTCCGGTAACTTCAATGACTGCGTCGACGCCCTTATTTCGTGTCAGTTTCCGGACTTCGTAAGCAATATCCCCGGTTGTTTGCGGATTGAAAACATAATCCGCGCCGTTTTCCAGAGCAATTTTCAGTCGCTTTTCTATTGTGTCTATTCCGATTACCCTATGCGCTCCGGACATTTTAACCATCTGTACGATCAGCTGGCCCAAAACGCCCAGGCCGAAAACTGCGACAGTATCCCCCAGCTTGATGCGGGTATCGAGAATACCGTTGTAGGTTGTCATCAGGTTTGTAAATAGAATGCCATGTTCAGGCTTGATGGAGTCAGGAAGCTTTACAACATGCCCTTTACCCGAACGTATAATCTGAGATTGATGGGGAGCATCCGTATAGACGATATCCCCGACTTTGAAGTTCTGGACATCCCTGCCGGTTTCAACCACCTTGCCTACATTGGAGTAACCCATGTACCAAACGCCGGGATCGCAGCTTCTGATAGGATACTGCCAGGTTTCATTCTGTTCGGCATCCCTGAAAAGTTTTAGAGTATGATCCTGCTTACGCCTGAAAAATGGTGCAAGACCGCGGTAGACATTCATTTCGGTCCCATGGCTTATGCCAGAAAACAGAGTCTTTATCCTTATTTGATCATCATTAAGCGGAAAATCTGCTACTTCTTCTACCCGTAAATTCCTTGGTCCTTCATAAACCATGACTTTCATATCCGTGTCCTCCAAAATGTTTTACTTTTTAAGTTAAATTCATGTGCAAGGCAGGAACCTTGCACATGAATTTGTATTTTGTATTTACTTGCCGCCTACTTGAGCCTTATAGGCATCGAGCTGCTTCTGGATTTCAGTCATTACCTTGTCAAAACCTGCAGCCTTTAGTTTGTCTCTGAAGTCGGTAACCGCCTTGACGGGATCTCCGGCTTTACCCCATATTATAGCGGGACCCATTTGTGTCGTAATATTTGAAAGCGCTGCGAGCTCAGGCTTGATCGGCGAGCTGTCAAATACAAAGGTGGTGTACGGATACGGGTGTGCTTTAGCCGCATTCTGCTTAAATATGTCATAAATACCCGGATACTCGGTTGCACTGGGAAGCGCGCATGCATCGTTACGCGGGCCCCACATATTTGCCGAGAAGCCTTGTTTATCCGCATTGTATCCATCCGGCAGAGCCTTCAACCCGTCTTTTACAACATACTGTTCCCCTTCGATACCATACTCGAAAAGTCTGTAGACATCCTTATCCTGATGAATTACTTCGAGAGCGGCTAGCGCACGGTCAGGGTTCTTGCTGTCCACGCCTATTGATACGCCGCCGTGTACGGGAGAGTCACGGAGGAGGTTCCCGCGGGTATCGGAATATGCAAACATCTGCAGATCGGAACCGGGCTGGCTCTGATCCATATCAAAGCGCAGCGTGCGGTAGGTCTGTGTATGATGCGCATCCGCACCGCTTTTACCTGCCTTGAGTTCGGAACGGGTGTCCCCTGTAAAGGTCAGGGCGTCCTTTCTCCAATAACCCTTGTCAGCCCAGTCCTTCATCATGACCGCCTCATCCACAAAGGTCTGGCCAAAAATCGGGCTCCACACCGTATACCTGTCATCATAGGATTTGTTCCAGAAGAGATTCAGGAAGCCTGTAGATACCATATCCAGCAGGTTTGCATCGGTATGGCTCTGTACCCAGCCCCAGAAGGGTTCATATTTTGTACCGGCATTTACATCATAGGGAATAACGTCGGGCTTTTTGTCTTTAACGCCTTGAAAATATTTTCCAAGCGTTTCGAAATCCTTGATGGGCTCCGTAATTCCAAATTCCTTGGCCCAGTCGCCCCTGTAGAAGAAACCCTGGTTTGTCCATTGGCTGTAATGGGTTTCCGGCACAATATATATATTTTTGTTAAAAGTTACATCTTCCCACTCCTGCTGAGTATACTCCGCGTAAAGATTGGGAGCATTCTTTTGGAGCAGGTCATTAAGCGGCATATATGCGCCTTTAAGTACATTGGGCCAGAAGTTGAGCCAGTCGCCTACGCATGTGAGGTCATACGGCTCACCGGAGGCCATGATAAGGTCGTATTTTGTCTGCCAGTCCGTCCAGCCGATCCATTTGAGAGTAACGCCGGCATTTATTTTTGCTTTCAAAAGCTCGTTCCACTTCTTTGATACCTTTTCAAGCGTTCCATTTGTCGGGGGATCACCGGGAACATAAAAGCTCAGGTCGATAAATTCGGAATATTTGTCGGCGGCGGTTGCTGCAACGGCTGAGGAACTGCTTTGTTCTGCGGCGGCCGCGGTTGTCGGGGTCGTCTGGGAAGTCTGATTGCCACCGCATGCCACTAAACTTACGACAAAAAATATTACTAAAGCAAGCGACAAAATCCTGGTTAAGCTTTTCATTGCTTTTCCTCCTTAATTTGGCTGATTCTGAAGATAGATCAGTTGCTATATGTTATATGGTACGGGCCCTTACCATATAAGCTCTTTATTATCCTTTTACAGCTCCGATGGTGATACCTTTGATAAAATAGCGCTGAACAAACGGATAGAACAGAAGTATAGGCACTGTTGCCAGAAGGGCAACTGCGAGCTTCATAGTTTCCGTGGGCGAATCGCTTACGGTTGCGTTCGCGCCTGCAGTAGTATTCTTCAAATAAAAAGCCACGTTTATCACTGTGTACAAATAAAGCTGCAGCGGCCTGTATTTTACGTTTGCAGACAGGAACAGCATGGAATTGTACCATTCATTCCAATAGCTCATGGCCAGGAACAATCCCACCGTAGCCAGTGCAGGCTTTGCCATCGGGAAAATTATTTTTATGAACACCATAAAGTCATTGCAGCCGTCAATTTTAGCCGATTCGGTTATGGAATGAGGTATGGACTTCAGAAAATTCTTCATTAATATGATCAGCCAGGGGCTCATCAAACCAACCAGCAGAACCGACAGATAGTTGTCCTTCAAATGCAGGTAACGGGTCATAAGAATGTAGAAGGGCACCAGTCCTCCGGAAAACAATGTAGTGAAGTAGATATAGAAGGAAATGGTATTCCGGTAGGGAAAGTCCTGCCGCTGAAGAGCATATCCGGTCATGGCCACGATGAAGAGTCCGACGGCTGTTCCCACCACTGTCAGGCCTATTGTTACAGCGTATGAACCCAGCAGATATTCCGGTGTTACAAAGAGGATCTTGTATGCAAAAACACTGAACTCTCTGGGCCATATGGTATATCCGTCGGTAATTATGGATTTCTCGCTTGAAAACGACGACGAAATCATTATGAGCAAGGGAAAGATGCAAAAAAGGGTATAAATACTGATTACTGTGTATCCCACTATATTAATTGCTATCGTGAGAGCATCGCTTTTTATCCTGACTGTTTTTTTCATATTCCGCTCCTCCTAGAACAACGAATATTCAGGCTCTATCTTCTTTACCAGCCAATTGGCTGTTACTACAAACACAAAACCGATCACCGACTGGTAAAGTCCGGCTGCACTGCTGATAGAAAAGTTGTTTTCGTGGGTCAGCGACCTGAATACGTAAGTATCTATAATATCGGTTGTTTTAAACAGAAGAGAATTACTGGTCCCGACAAGGTTGTAAAACAGTCCGAAATTTCCTCTCATAATGCCGCCAAGGGAAAAAAGTACAAGGATGATAAATGTCGGTTTAAGGCAGGGTAACAGTACAAAACGTATACGCTGAAGCCTGTTGGCCCCGTCGATCGTCGCAGCTTCTAAAATCTCACTTTCGATCCCCATGATTGCCGCGAAATATATGATCGACCCATAGCCGGTCCCCTGCCACAGGGCCGTAAAAATAATGATGAACGGCCAGGCGGCAGGCATGGAATAGACCTCAAGAGGAGCCAATCCGACTGATTGGAGGAATTTATTAAGAAGTCCGTAATCATAGTTCAGGATACTGTAGGCGAACAATCCTATCAGAACGTATGAAATAAAATGGGGGAAAAACATGATCGCCTGGGAAAGCTTTTTAAACCATTTGCTCGCCAGCTCGTTCAGGAGGAGAGCTATAAAGATTTGAACGATATTTCCTATAAATATGAAGGCCAGGTTGTACAATATGGTATTTGCAGTCAATCTCACGAGATCCCCCGAAAGGAGCAGGAACCTGAAGTTCTCAAAGCCTACGAATTGGCTTCCGAATATGCCGCGGCTGAAAACGTAATTCACAAATGCCACATATGCCCCCGGCATGGGGATGTAAGCGAAAACGAGAAAAAACAATATGGCGGGTGTGCACATTAACAACAGAATGCGACTTTTAAATAACCTGGCCCCAAAGGAATTTTTCTTTTTCAATGCCACACCTGCGGCATGCGCCTTTACCTGCAAATCATCCATAGGTACACCTCAGCGATAATTTTTTGTGAACCGATTGCTCCAGCTTTTTCTTCAGATAATTTCCTTTACAGAACCTTTATCAGCCAGCATTGGCGTTAGGGTAACGGTTTTTGCAGACTTGCGGTTATCCCTTTTACGTTCCAGTATCATCTGTATGGTGACCTTTCCGATCTCCTCCATCGGAAATGCCAGCGAGGTGATGGGTGGAGACAGGAAGCTGGCCAGGGTGTCATCATAGCCGACTAAGGAAATATCGTCAGGTATCCGTAAACCTTTCTTATACAGGTATTGGATAGCTCCGCAGGCAAAGACATCGGATGCGGCAAATATTGCCGTCGGCGGATTATTGGTTTCCATTATGTGTCTGGCTGCCTCAAAACCATATTCTACAGTATATTTGGGAACAAAAAGTACGTGTTTCTCCTCAATCTGTAAGCCAGCCTGTGAAAGTGCCGTACAATAGCCTTCATACCGTTCAATCTCCACGGTCATATCTGCAGTTCTTCCGATATATCCGATATGCCTGTGACCTTTCGCAATAATATGAGAGGTAGCTATGTAAGAGCCCTCTTTGTTATCAATAAGTACTTTGTCAATACCGCTTACGTTTCTCGGTCTTTCGATCATTATGACAGGTATGCCCAAATTCACCAGCCATTCGATTACTTCCGTCTTCCTTCCGGTTTCAGCGGTAAAAATTACCGCTTCGACCATATGGCTGACCAGATCCTCAACGTGCTCCTTTTCTTTAGCATCATCCATTTGCGTTACCATTGTAAGAACGTGATAGCCCATGTTCTCAGCCGCTTTATCGATAGCGTCCGCCACCTGGCCGAAAAACGGATTGACATAGGATGACGGCAGTACATGCCCGATGATGTTTGTACTGTTCTTTTTAAGTCCCTGCGCCACCTTGTTGGGCACATAACCCAGCCTGTTTATAACCTCCTCAATGATTCTCCGCTTACTGTCGGAGACATATCCGCTTCCATTCAGAACCCTGGCTACCGTTGAAGGTGATACATTTGCCATTTTAGCGATGTCCGAAACTTTTATTGCCTGCATTTGCTTTTTCCTTCCTATTCGAATTTTGGCTTATTTGTGATGTCGTCACCATATCATTTTAGCATGTTTTTATCTAAAAGCATACCTATAT